>NZ_JBELDZ010000014.1:0-41535 GCF_042094015.1 Aurantibacter sp.
CTTTTTACATTTTATATCTATTTTTAAAACCAATGTTAAAAGTTCAAAATCTTACTTTTTCTTACACAAAACAACCTGTTTTAACTAGTTTAAATTTTACAGTTAAACAAGGTGAACATTTAGCTCTTATTGGCGAAAGCGGTTGTGGAAAAAGCACACTTTTAGAACTCATTTATGGCGAATACGATTTAAATGAAGGACACATTTTTTGGAAAAAAATAGAAATATTAGGACCAAAACACAATTTAGTAGTTGGTTACGATTTTACGAAATACGTGTCACAAGAATTTGATTTAATGCCTTTTACTACGGTTGAAGAAAATATAGGGAAATTCTTATCTAATTTTTACCCTAAAGAAAAGAAGACACGTACTGCAGAACTTATAAAAGTAGTAGAATTAGAAGCTGTAGCAAAAACCAAAGTAAAATTACTAAGCGGCGGACAAAAACAACGTGTTGCTTTAGCTAGAGCTTTAGCTAAAGAACCCGAATTACTTTTATTAGACGAGCCTTTTAGCCATATAGATAACTTTAAAAAACAATCTTTAAGACGAAGTGTTTTTAGATATTTAAAGGAGAAGAATATCACTTGTATTGTTGCAACTCATGATAAAAATGATGTATTAGGTTTTGCAGATCAGATCATGTTTTTAAATAATAAGAAAATTGAAATTAAAGGCGATCCAAAAAATTTATATTCTAATCCAAAAACACCTTTAATTGCTTCATTTTTTGGAGAGTTTAATATTATAAATAATCAAATAATTTACGCGCATCAAATTAAAACTGTTGATAATTCTAACTTAAAAGCAGTTGTTTTAGAGTCTTATTTTAATGGTAGAAACTATTTAATAAAAGCAAAATTAAGTTCTGAAATTGTTTTTTTTGAGCATAATAAAACATTGCAAAAAAATGATTCCATTTGTTTAAAAATTAACCTTTAGTTCTATAGTTGTCTTTTTTGAAATGTTGCAGATACTTTTTCGTCTAATAGTTATCATAATTAGAAAAAAATGAAAAACACGCCAACAATCAAGCTTTTTGGTACACATAACTGTCATAAAACACAGTGTTATATGGCTTTCTTTGACAACATTAAAACACCTTATTTATTTTTGGATGTTTCAAACGAGAATAATACCGATGAATTGAGAAGGCTTTATACAAATAGAAGGCTTAATTTTCCAACAATTACCATTGGTGATAAAAAACTAAGAAATCCTAACGGTACTGATTTAAATAAGTGGATTACTAAATCAATTACAACACCTCAACAATATCAAAACTAGTTCCTCTAAAAGTAATAGTATCTCCTACTGTTTTACCAAGAAGTAATAATCCAATTGGTGTATTTGGAGAAATAGCATAAAAAGTGTCTTTTTCAAAAGTTAACTCACCAGAACTAATAGCTATAAAATAATTGGCTTTTGTTGTAATAACAACACTACCTAAGCCAATAATAGTTTTTGAAAAATACTCTGGATTTATTTTTGAAAGTGTGACTTGAATTTTTTGAATTTCTGAGAGTTGATTTCCAGATTTTTCACGTTCTAACTGCACCATTGCTCTTCCTGTTTCGTGCTTATCTCCTGCGCTACTTTTTGTTTCACTTTGTAAACTCTGCTGTAAGTCGTCTATTATAGTTTTAACAGTTTTTAAGCGCACATCTAAATTCTCTTTACACAATGCTAGTAGTTGAGTTTTTATGGCTTTATTTCTCATTTTTAACGTTCTTTTTTGGAAGTTTTAAAGGTCCATAATAATTCATTTGTTTAACAATCCAACTTTTTCTTTTAGAGATATAATTTGTTGCTGGATTGGCTTTATATGTTCTTGGATTTGGTAAAATAGAAGCAATTGCAGCTGCTTGATAATTATTTAATTTTTTAGCTGTGGTTTTAAACCAATATTGAGATGCTGCTTCTGCTCCGTAAACACCTTTTCCCATTTCTATACTGTTTAAATAAACTTCCAAAATGCGTTCCTTGCCCCAAATAAGCTCAATTAAAAACGTAAAGTAAGTTTCTAAACCTTTACGTAACCAACTTCTGTTTGGCCACAAAAAAACGTTTTTAGCAGTTTGTTGACTAATAGTGCTTCCGCCTCTTATACGTTTTCCTTTTTGGTTGTTTTTATAAGCTTTTTCTATGGCATTAATATCAAACCCATTATGATGCAAAAATTTTTGGTCTTCACTACAAATAACTGCTTTTTTTAAGTGGACTGATATATCTTTAAACTCAACCCAACTATGTTTAATAGATTTGGTTTTGCTGTCATCTTCCGCATAACGAATTAACATTAGTGGCGTATAAAAAACAGGAACAAATTTATAAACCACAACTAATCCTACAGTAAACACAACAAACCAAAAACAGCATTTTATAATAAAAGTAAAAAAACGTTTCATTCAAAAATTAATCTAATAAATCGGCTAATTCTTTACCAACTAAACTACCAATTGCAATTCCCATTCCGCCTAATCTAACACCACAAAACACGTTATTAGAAATTTGTTTTACAATAGGTTTTTTTTGAGAACCTACGCCCATAATTCCGCTCCAACGTAAATCTATTTCAAAATCAACTTTAGGTAAAATAGTAGTTTTTAAAAGTTCTTCTAGCTTATTTTGAATTAACGCTGTTTGGTTAAAACTAGTTGTTTCTTCAGCTTTAAAATCAAGATTTCGTCCGCCACCTAAAAGAATTCGATTATTAATATTTCTAAAATAATAGTACCCTTGTTCTAAATGAAATGTGCCTTTTACCTTTAAATCTTTTATTGGTTTAGTGATTAGCACCTGAGCTCTTGCAGGTTTTACGGTTTCGTTTAATAACTGTGATGCAAATCCGTTTGTTGCTACTAATACTTTTGATGCTTTTAAAGTGAAATGATTTGTTTTAATATCAACAGAATCGTTATTGTCTTCAAAAGCTTCAACTGAAATATTATTTAAAATCTTAATATCTTTTTTAATGGCTAGTTTCAGTAATGAATTCATCATTTTTCCGGTATCAATCTGTCCTTCAAATCGATTAAAAAACAACTGGTTATTTACGTTTTCAAACCCGAAAGCATTTTCAACTTCATTAAAAACGTCTTTCTTAAAAATAGGTTTTAAAATATGATTGATATGGTTTTTATGAAACTGACATTCTTCAAACAAGAAATTATCATTACTTGGAAATAGTTCATAGCCACCATAAGATTTATATTTCAGTTTTTTATCACCAACAGTTTCTCTTAACACGTGCAAACCTTTTAAACGTTGAATAACTAATTCTATAACCTCAGCTTCAGAATGTGTTTTTAAATCGTCGATAAGTTCTGTTAAACTTCCAAAACAAGCAAAACCTGCGTTTTTAGTACTTGCTCCTTGAGGTAAAACACCTTTTTCTAAAATTACAATCTTAGCTTTTGGTTGTTTTTTTCTTATTTGTAATGCGCAATTAAGCCCAACTATTCCGCTACCAACAATAGCATAGTCTATATCTGAAAGCCAATTTTTATGTTCCCAATAACTATAATTCATAACCACAAGAAACAAAAAAAAACCTTAATAGAAATAACTATTAAGGTTTTAAAATTATACGTTTTTTATATATGAATTATTGTATCATACTTGCCATAATTAAGGCGTTATATGCATTAACTATTTTACCAGATTTACATAACTCTGCAAATGGTCTAACATCTTCTCCATTACCACCAACAACTACTTTAGAGTGAATTGGAACTCCAGAATTTAAAATAACTTGCTTTACTTGTGCAGCTGTTAATTTTGGATATTGAGACCAAACTAATGCTGCAACTCCAGCAACTCCAGGAGAAGCCATACTTGTTCCACTAATAGATTTATATTCGTTTTCTGGAAATGTTGAATAAATTTGAGCTCCTGGAGCAAATACGTCTACATTTTTTTGACCATAATTAGAAAATCTAGCTACCATATCTGTTCCGTATTTTGGACCTAATGCACCAACACGGATATAAGTATTTGATATTTCTGCTCCACCAGTATTATCGTCTGGAAAATTAAGTCCTAAATCTACATCTTTACTATCATTTCCTGCTGCGTGTACAAAAATTACATTATTATCGCTTGCATATTTAATTGCATCTCTAACCCATTCACTTTGTTGAGAAAATGATTTACCAAAACTTCCGTTTATAATATTTGCACCATTATCTACTGCATAACGAATTCCTTTTGCAACATCTTTATCGTACTCATCTCCATTTGGTACTACACGAACACTCATTAATTCTGCGTTGTTTGCAATACCATTTGCTCCTATCCCATTATTTCGCTCAGCTAAAATAATTCCAGCTACGTGTGTTCCATGTGATTCAGATTTTTTGATTTGCTTTACATTTGCATTTCCATAACCAGGTTTATCGTTAAAATCGTTTGGATTATCTCCAGTTTTACGTCCTGAAAAGTCTGGGTTTAAATGTGTATTTAAACGCTCTACTATACCATCTAAAGCACCTTTTAACTCTTCTTTAGCTTGTTGTACACTTTCTAATCCAAAGCCATTCATTTGTGCCGCTACAGCTTTATGCTTTAATAAATCCTCATCTTTTGTATCAAGATTTTTTACTTCGTCGTTTGTATAATCGGCTTTACCAAAGTATTTAGTAAATGCAGCATCTGCATCTTTTAAAGCTGCATAGATTTGTTCGTAGCGTTGTTTTGTTGGTTCCATTTGTGCGCGATCTTTTTCTAAAGCTGCTTTAGCTTCAGCAAAACGATGTGCATTAGCATCTCCTGTTGCAACAATACGGGTCATTTCTAATTGCTCGTCGTAGGCTTCACCTAAAAAGTTCCATCCGTGAATATCATCGATGTAACCATTTTTATCATCATCAATTCCGTTTCCTGGAATCTCTTTACTATTTGTCCAAAGTACGCCATCTAAATCTTCATGATCAATGTCTATTCCTGAATCTATAACAGCAACTATAATTTTCTTACCTTTTTTGTCTTTTACTATTTCTGTATAAGCTTTATCTACACTCATTCCAGGAATAGTATCTTTTACTAGATCTAAATGTCCCCAATTGTGCTTTTCAGCTTCAGTTAATTCTTGTTCTTTAATTGGTGTGTTATCAATATTTGTAATTGGTGTTGATAAAATCTCTGTAGATCCACCACAACTTGATAAAATAGCTGCAACTACTGCAGAGAATAGGATTGGTTTGTTAATAAATTTCATAATATATATTTAGTTAAAAATGTCTTGACACGTAAAGGTTTCTTTTAATCTTACGCCTTTTTCAGTGTGTTTTACGGTTATAATTTCGTTATGTGCATCATGTTCTAAAAACAAATAAAATTCGTTATCTGCTGCCATATTTAAAAAACGCTCTTTTTCGTCTAAAGTTAGTAGTGGTCTTGTATCATATCCCATTACAAATGGTAGTGGTAAATTACCTACAGTTGGTAATAAATCTGCCATAAAGCAAATGGTTTTTCCTTTGTAATTAATCATTGGAATCATTTGTTTCTCTGTATGACCATTTGCAAAAAAAATATCAAATCCTAATGCTGAATTTTTTAAAATATCGTTATCAGGAACTTCAGTAAATTTTAATTGTCCACATTCCTCCATTGGTAAAATGTTTTCTTTTAAAAACGAAGCAACTTCGCGTCTATTAGGCTCTGTTGCCCATTTCCAGTGATTTTTATTAGACCAAAAATGTGCGTTTTTAAATGCCGGCTGTAAAACTGTACCGTCTTTATTATATTCTATACTTCCACCACAATGATCGAAGTGTAAATGCGTCATAAAAACATCTGTAATATCATCACGATGAAAACCTACTGCTTTTAATGATTTATCAATAGAATCGTCTCCATACAAATTATAGTGACCATAAAATTTATCAGACTGTTTGTTTCCCATTCCTGTATCGATTAAAGTTAATCGATTACCATCTTCTATTAATAAACATCGAGCAGCAATATCTATCATATTGTTACTGTCTGCAGGATTTGTTCTAGTCCATAAAGATTTAGGAACTACACCAAACATTGCACCACCATCTAATTTAAAATGTCCTGATTGAATAGGATATAATTTCATAATTTATGCAAATTATGAAATTATGAAAAGAATGATACTATTTTTTGGAATTTATTAACGTAAAAAAGGTTCTTTTTCACTTTCTATTACAGAATCAAGAATTAGGTCTCGTAATTGTTTTCCAAAATATAATAATGCTTTAATTTCTTTTAAACTTGCCACGCGTTCTTTAGAAAAAATAAGTAATGATTTTCCATTAGATTCAACATGATAATAAGGATTACTTTCGAAAAAGTGAACCAGCTCATTAGAAAAAAACTGCTTAATTTGCTGCGAGTTTTTACCTAATAAATAAAAACGCTTAGAGAAATCTGGATGTTTATCAACATTTATATCTGTATAACCTGCAAACGCATAAGCCTTTTCTAAAAAACCTTCTTTATCTAGTGTAAATTCAGGAATGTTTTTATATAAATCTAAATAAAACATCGTAGATCTAATGGTTTCTTTGGCAATAAACTCACCTTCAGAATATTCTAAATCGAAAATTTTAGCACCACATTTTTCGTCTAATAAATGATTATGTGAAAATCTTGTTTTTTTTGTTTTAAAATACTCAAATGGTTCTAAAAAATCCAAAGATTTATTCTTTTTAGATATATAGTTTAATTCAAAATCTTCTGCAAAAGCCTCTAAGCTATTTTGCCTTCTTGTTAAACTTTTCTTGATTATGTTAGGAACAGGCAACATCCGTTTTAAAGCGAATGGATGCTCGGTTTTACTATCATGCATATCCAAACCAATAATTTCAAAATGACCACCTTTTTTATGAAATGTATCTTGATAATTACTTAGGTTTTCCATAACCGTATCGTCTACAAACTCACACATAGAAAAATCTACAATAACATCTAAATGTTCTGGAATAGCATTAATACGTTCTTTTAATTTATAGAAATTTAAAAAACTACAAAAATGCTTTACACTTATAAAATAACTGTCGTTATTATCATGTTCTTGATACATTAAAACATTAGGTTTTAATATGTTTTTGGCAAACAAATTAAAACTTTTATTAACTAAAGTATGTAAAATAAACGTGGCAATTATCCCCGCTAAAATACCTTGAATTAAACCGATTAAAAGTGTTGTAAATAATGTAACAAAGAAAATTACCAATTGTCCTTTTCCAATGCGCAAAATTTTCCCTAATTGATTTGGGTTTGCAAGTTTGTAACCTGTATAAACTAAAATAGCCATTAAGGCAGGTAAAGGAATTCTTGTTAATTGTGTACTAAATAATACTATAAATAACACTAAAAAGAATGCGTGGAAAAAGTTAGAAGATCTATTACTTCCACCATTATTAACATTTACAGAACTTCTTGCTATTACGGTAACTACATTTAATCCACCTAAAAGCCCACTTGCAACTGTTGCTAGGCCTAAAGCTTTTAAGTCTTTATTTACATTAGAACGTCTTTTATCTACATCTAATTTATCTACTGCTTTAATACTTAATAACGATTCTATACTTGCTATTAAAGTCAATGAAACAACACTTAACCAAAAGGTTAAAGAATTAATTTTACTAAAATCTATACTAGGTAGTTCAGATATGATTTGATCTGCTGTCGGAATTCCAGAAATCATATATTCTTCTGCTATTGGATTTGGCAACTTTAAGACTAGTTCAAAATAATAACTTAAACCAATAGATAACATTACGATCCACATTGGAGCAGGTACTAATTGAAAATATTTATTTCTAATCTTAGAATAAAATATCATAATTAGCAAACTTAATACTCCTGCTAAAGCAGCATAAAGCAAGCTTCTATTTTCAAAATGAAATACGTTTATAATGGCATTAGGGATTTCTAATAGATAATCTACTGTAGTATCACGTTTTATTTTGTGCGCTACCATAATATGAAACTGTTTTCCAAGAATAATTAATCCAATAGCGGCTAACATTCCTTGTATAGCAGAGTTTGGAAAAAAATCTGCCAACTTCCCCATTCTAAGAAATCCTAAAATAAGCAATAAGGCTCCAGAACAAATTATTGCGGCATAAGCACTTTCTAATCCTAAAGTTGAAATAGCAACTAATAACACACCAACTAATCCATTTCCTGGACCGGTAATTGTAACATTACTTCCTCCAAGAATTGATACTATTATTCCACCAACAACTGCTGCAATTATTCCAGCGATTGGTGGTGCATCACTAGCCATAGCCAGACCTAAACCTAGAGGTAAAGCTATAAGGCTTACTACAAATCCTGAAAAAATATTTTTAGGTAAGCTTTTAAAAAAAATTACTATGTTGCTTTTTGGACTCATCTTACAATTAAAACATCGCTTGGTAATTCTGTTAAAATATATTCTATATCATGAGGGAAAATTCGATCCCAAAAAGTTAATTTTTTTGGTGCATTCATTACTAACAAATCAGCCCTTACCACTTCGGTATAATGACCAATACTATAGCCACTTGTTCCAAAAATTGGTTGAGATTTAATTTTTAAATTAGCTTTATAGTCTTCTGGAATGTTTTTTAAAATAGCATCTACTCGTTCTTCCTCAAGGCGCTTTAATTTTACTTTTTCGATGTTAGATTTCCTTAAAGATGTATCATCTTCAACGGTAATAGATAATTTTTGTTTAGAAATCTCTTCAACAATTGTTACACTTTTAGAGCCAAACTTATGTGCCATATATATAGCAGAAGTAACTGTCTGTTCTGTTTGCTTTTCGTCTAAACCATTAACCACAATGTGCTCACAAATTTCTCTGTTTACAGAAGGATGCGTTAGTAAAAGTATAGAACATTTCGCTTTTCTTGTAATCTTTCTGGCAATAGAGCCTAAATAGAAATTTACAAGCTTTTCCCGCTTTAAAGCCCCTAAAAGTAGTAGGTCTATTCTAGAGTCTTCAATAGTTTGCAAAATTACATCTACTGGTTTTCCTGGTTTAAATACAATTTCGAATTGTAAACCTTGTTCTTTATAAGGTTTTAATAGTGATTTAAATTTATTAGATTTCTCTTCAGAAAACTCACCAACATGTATTAATATTAATTTAGAATTTAGGTATAAACTTAATCTTGAGGCTTCATTAATATTAGCTTCAAGGTTTGGAGAAAAAGCCACTCCAATTCCAATAGTATTAAATAGGTTTAATGACAAATTTATTTTTTAAAAAAGTGAAGATAGTATTTTAGGTATAGAAAGCTAACTTAAAATTATAGAAACTTAATTGAATCTATAGTTTTTTTATTCTTTGATTCTTTTTTATATCACAAATACTATCTTAGTAAACTTAAAATATAAAAACATCTATGAAGTCCTTTTCAATTAATGAAATTAAAAACTTAGTAAATGGTAATCTGATTTTCGAAATAAACGAAGTTATTACAGGTTTAGAAACAGTAGACAATGCAACTATAGGACAAGCTACTTTTATAGGTCATAAAAAATTTGCTAAGAACTTTGAAAACTCAAAAGCTTCTGTTGTTATTGTTTCTGAAGGTATTGAATTAAAAGATAATCCTACTTGTGCACAAATAAAAGTTACAAACGCAGATTTAGCTATGGCTAAACTTTTGGAAGCTTTTTCTCCAGAAACACCAAGTTTTATTTCTAATATTAGCCCTGTTGCTGTAATTGATAAATCTGCTATTATTGGTAAGAATGTTAAAGTTGGTGCAGGTTGTTATGTTGGAAAAAACACAGTTGTTGAAGATAATGTAACTTTATATCCAAACGTAACTGTTTTTGACGATTGTAAAATTGGGCAAAATACTATAGTTTGGTCTGGAACAGTTATTAGAGAGCGAAGTGAAATTGGAGCTCATTGTATTTTTCATAACAACGTTAGTATTGGTGCAGATGGGTTTGGTTATAGACCAAGTGATGACGGAAGAAGTTTGGTTAAAATACCACATATTGGAAATGTAATTATAGGAAATAACGTAGAAATTGGTGCTAACTCTTGTGTAGATCGCGCTAAATTTAGTTCTACTATTATTGGCGATGGTTGTAAAATAGATAACCTAGTACAAATTGCACATAATTGCATTTTAGGACGATCTTGTATTATGGCCGGAAGTAGTGGTTTAGCTGGTTCTGTAACACTTGGCGATGGCGTTATTATTGGCGGAAGTGCTTCTATAAAAGACCACACCACAATACATTCTGGAGCTATAGTTGGTGCTGGATCTGGCGTTTTAGCCGATGTTCCTGCTGGTAAAACCGTTTTAGGTTATCCAGCAACAGATGCTAAGGAAAAAATGAAACAATGGGTTGCTTTACGTAAATTAGGTAGAGCTTAGTTTAATTTTATACTATCAAAAAAGCCTCAAATTAATTCTAATTTGAGGCTTTTTTGATTTCTTATTTCTTAATCATTAAGTTTTAATACTGCCATAAACGCTTGTTGTGGAATTTCTACATTACCAACTTGGCGCATACGCTTTTTACCTTTTTTCTGCTTTTCTAATAACTTACGTTTACGTGAAATATCTCCACCATAACATTTAGCCGTAACATCTTTACGTAATGCTTTTACGGTTTCTCTTGCTATAATTTTTGCTCCAATTGCTGCTTGAATTGGAATGTCAAACTGTTGTCTTGGAATTAATTCTTTTAATTTTTCGCACATTTTTTTTCCAATATTATGTGCATTATCTGCATGAATTAAAGCAGAAAGTGCATCTACAGATTGTGCATTTAATAATACATCTAAACGTACTAATTTAGAGGCTTTTAATCCAATTGGATGATAATCGAAAGAAGCATAACCTTTAGAAACCGTTTTTAAACGATCGTAAAAATCAAATACAATCTCTGCTAAAGGCATTTCAAATGTTAACTCTACACGTTCTGGTGTTAAATAGGTTTGATTCATAATCATTCCTCTTTTTTCAATACACAAACTCATAACATTACCAACAAAATCAGATTTTGTAATAATAGTAGCTTTAATATAAGGTTCTTCAACACGATTTAAACTAGATGGTTCTGGTAAATCACTTGGATTGTTTACAATAATAATATCATCTGGATATTTATGAGAAAACGCATGATAACTAACATTAGGAACTGTAGTAATCACGGTCATATCAAACTCACGTTCTAAACGTTCCTGGATAATTTCCATATGTAACATTCCTAAAAATCCACAACGAAAACCAAAACCTAACGCTGCTGAACTTTCTGGCTGAAACACCAAAGAAGCATCATTTAGCTGTAATTTTTCCATAGAATTACGAAGTTCTTCATAATCCTCTGTATCAACTGGATAAATTCCTGCAAAAACCATTGGTTTTACATCTTCAAAACCTGCAACTGCATTTGTTGTTGGATTAGCTGCATCTGTAATTGTATCTCCTACTTTTACTTCTTTAGCCTCTTTAATTCCTGTAATTAAATAACCAACATCTCCAGCTTTTATCTCTTTTTTTACAACTTGATTTAACTTTAAAGTCCCAACCTCATCTGCGCCATAAGTTTTACCTGTAGCAATAAATTTAATTTGTTGGTTCTTTTTTATTGTTCCGTTAATAACTCTAAAGTATGTTTCTACACCACGAAATGAATTGTAAACAGAATCAAATATTAATGCTTGTAATGGTTCATCTGGATTACCTTCTGGCGCGGGAACACGTTCTATAATAGCTTTTAAAATGTTTTCTACACCAAAGCCAGTTTTTCCACTTGCGTGAATAACTTCTTCTGGATCACAACCTAAAAGATCTACAATATCATCTGTAACCTCTTCAGGATTTG
Organism: Aurantibacter sp.; assembly: GCF_042094015.1. Classification (NCBI taxonomy): domain Bacteria; kingdom Pseudomonadati; phylum Bacteroidota; class Flavobacteriia; order Flavobacteriales; family Flavobacteriaceae; genus Aurantibacter; species Aurantibacter sp. The sequence goes on from NZ_JBELDZ010000014.1 coordinate 11,823, forward strand.
CACTTGGTAAATCTACTTTATTAAGAACAGGAATAATCTCCAGGTCATTTTCTAAAGCTAAATATAAATTAGAAATAGTTTGTGCCTGTATGCTTTGTGCAGCATCTACTATAAGTAATGCGCCTTCACAAGCGGCAATAGATCTAGAAACTTCGTAAGAAAAATCTACATGACCTGGCGTATCAATTAGATTTAAAATATAATCTTCACCTTCAAATTGATATTCCATTTGAATAGCGTGAGATTTTATGGTAATTCCACGTTCGCGTTCTAAGTCCATACTGTCTAATAACTGAGCTTGCTCTTCGCGAGCAGTTACAGTTCCTGTATGACCTAATAAACGATCGGCAAGTGTACTTTTTCCGTGGTCAATATGTGCAATAATGCAAAAATTTCTAATGTTCTTCATAGTCTTTCGTCTCTAAACAAGGTAGATATTGCAAATATAGTCGAAAAAACTATGGGTTTTGGGAAATTTGTTAGTACTTCTTTTGCTATGAAAGAATAAGATATTTCAATCAAAATTATCATTACATAAAAAAGCCCTAATTTTGCATAAAAATATTCAATTTTGGTAAAAATAGGCGACATAGAACTTCCTGATTTCCCTTTGCTTTTAGCTCCAATGGAAGATGTAAGCGATCCACCATTTAGAGCGTTGTGTAAAGAGCAAGGTGCTGATGTGGTTTATACGGAATTTGTAAGTAGTGAAGGTTTAATTCGAAATGCTGCAAAAAGTGTTATGAAGCTTGATATTTACGAAAAAGAGCGACCTGTTGGAATTCAAATTTTTGGAGCAAATTTAGATAGTATGCTTCAAACTATAGATATTGTTGCAGAATCTAAACCAGATATTATAGATATTAATTTTGGTTGTCCTGTAAAAAAGGTCGTAAGTAAAGGTGCTGGCGCTGGAATTCTAAAAGACATCTGCTTAATGGAACAATTAACTGCCGAAATGGTTAAGCGTACCAATATTCCAATTACGGTTAAAACACGTTTAGGTTGGGACGACGATTCAATTAAAATTGTTGAGGTTGCTGAGCGCTTACAAGATGTTGGCTGTAAAGCAATAGCTATTCACGGACGTACAAGAGCACAAATGTATAAAGGCGATGCTGATTGGAAACCTATTGCACAAGTAAAGAATAATCCAAGAATGCACATTCCTGTTTTTGGAAATGGAGATGTTACTAGCCCAGAACGTGCAGTGGAAATGAGAGATGATTATGGCTTAGATGGCTGCATGATTGGTAGGGCAACTATTGGAAATCCATGGTTCTTTAAACAAGTGAAACATTTTTTTAATACCGGCAAACATTTAGAGCCAATTACAATACAAGAACGTGTAGAAGCGGCCAGAAGGCATTTACAAATGGCTATAGATTGGAAAGGTGAAATCTTAGGTGTTTTTGAAACTAGAAGACATTACACAAATTATTTTAAAGGTATTCCGCATTTTAAAGAACATAGAATGAAAATGGTTACCAGCGATCATTCTGAAGATGTTTTTGCAGCTTTTGATACGGTTTTAAAAGAATTTGGTGATCATATATTTACAGAATAACAACTCATAATTCACTTAAATTGTAAAAAAAACCAGAACGTCTTAGTTCTGGTTTTTTTGGAAAAATTGCTTATTGTGTTACTACAATAATGTTGTTAAAGAAGTTTAGCTATTAAGTTTTTTATTCTTCTTAGCTTCTTTCATTGCTTCACCTATTTCGTTACTTGCTGCAAAACTAGCAACCATATCATTTAACATATTACTTCCTGCTTGTGGTGAATTTGGTAATAATATTAAATTACTGTTTGTTTCACTACCAATAGCTTGTAATGTATCATAATGTTGTGTTACAACAATTAAAGCTGATGCTTCTTGAGAATTAATACCAACTTTATTTAATACCTCTACTGATTCTTCTAAACCACGAGCAATTTCACGTCTTTGATCTGCAATACCTTGACCTTGTAAGCGCTTACTTTCAGCTTCTGCTTTTGCTTTCTCAACAATTAAAATACGTTGTGCATCACCTTCATATTGTGCAGCTGTTTTTTCTCTATCAGCTGCATTAATTCGGTTCATTGCTTCTTTTACTTGTGCGTCTGGATCAATATCTGTTACTAATGTTTTAATAATGTCGTAACCATAATTTTGCATAGCCTCATTTAATTCTGTTTTTACAGCAATAGCAATATCATCTTTTTTTAAGAATACATCATCTAAAATCATTTTTGGCACTTCTGCACGAACTACATCAAATACATAAGAAGTAATTTGATCATGTGGATAATCTAATTTATAAAAAGCATCTTCTACTTTTTGCTTAATAACTTTGTACTGTACAGAAACTTTAAGTCGAACAAATACATCATCTTTAGTTTTTGTTTCAACAATTACATCTAATTGCTGAATTTTTAAGCTTAATCTCCCAGCTATTTTATCAACTAAAGGAATTTTAAATTGTAAACCTGATTGGCGTATAACTTTAAATTTACCAAAGCGTTCTATAATAGCAGCAGATTGTTGTTTTACGGTAAAAATACCCGTAAATAGAATAATAAGTCCAAGGACAATAAAAGGAATAAAAAACATATTTAGTTAGGTTTTAAAGGTTAATGTTTTATGCTTACTAATTTAGTTATATTTGCGCTGTAAAACCCAAATAATTATATGAAAAATAAACATTTACTCCTATTAGTCGCAATATGTGTGTGTTTTGTTACACAAACAAACGCACAAAGACAAAAAGCGAAAGGAACTGTTAATATAAAAAATGGTTTTGCTATTGCAGGAGGACTAACTCAGTATGATATTTTAACAGATAATTTTACTACTACCAAAGGTGAAGGTTGGGTTTTTGGAATGAGTGCTACAGTGGATTTACCCCACAAAGGTTTTAATGTAAGTTATGGTATGCAATTATCTGAAAACATTCTTGGAGTTGCCGCTAAACCTTCTTTAACGACATCTAGCATAGATAATTCTGTTGACTATAAAATATTTACCGCTCAAGTAGCTTTTTTGTGGCATCTTAAGTTAGGAACAGATCATTTAACCTTAGACATTGGTCCTATGCTACAATATAATAGTGATTTAGAGTTAAAAGACGAAGATAAAGAAAACTACATAATTGATGGTTTTAACTCAGTAACTGCTAAAGACTTTAAAAGTTTAAACAATGTAAACTTTAATGGTGCTATTGGTTTAACCGCAGGTATTAGTCATTTTAAAGTTAAGGCACAATACATCTATGGAGTAACTAATATATTAGGCGGATTAAATAAAGAAGATTTCGCTCAAGATTTAGAGAAAAAATTTAAAGGAAATCAAAGTATGTTAGCCTTTACTGTAATGTTTTCTTTTTAATATATTTTCACTTTATATTATAAAAAAGAGCTAATGAAAATTAGCTCTTTTTTGTTTTATGTGTTGAATTATATTATTTTCTTTAAAGGTCAATCTTACTAAGTCGATAAATGCTTATCTTTAAAAAAATTCAACCTAAAAACCTCACTTTATTATGAAACAAAAATTACTTTTTTCAATTCTTTTTTTCAGTATGATTTTTTTAGCATCTGCTCAAAATAAAAGAGAGGTCGCGGATAAATGGTTAATAGATAATTATTCTGAATTATTAATTAATCAAGAACATCAATTAGAAATGCTTTTTAGTAGACCTGCGCTCTCTGGAGAAACTTTTCGTTATTACCAAATGATTAATAACGTGCAAGTTTTTGATGCTGAGATAACTGTACACGTGTCAAATAAAAATAAGGTTTCTTATTTTGCGAGTTCTTATAAAAAAGCTGTTCAAAATATTAATACCAACCCTAGTGTTACAGGACCTGAAGCTTTTCAAATAGCTCTTAATGAATTAAATATACAAACTTCAGATGTTATTCAAAGTGAAAATAAACTTTACATTTTTCATAAAGATGATATAACCACCTTAGTAAGAAGAGTATATATTTATGGGTATTCAAAAACAGGTGCTTGGGAAATAATAGTAGATGCACAAAACGGTACGGTAATAAGCTCTAGGGATGTTGCTGTATATCATAAGCCTAATCATCAAAAAGATAAACCAAAAAAGAAAAAAGAGGAAAAAGAAAATATAAGCTCTGTCTCTACTACAGGAATAGGTTTTATTTTTGATACAGATCCTTTAACAGCAACAACAAGCAGTTATGGTGGACAATATGTGGATGGTAATGATGCTACAAATGCAACATTAGATGCTGCGCGTACATTTGTTACCTTGCCAGATATTGATTTAAATGGAGGAAACTATACATTAAAAAGTAATTATGTTGAAATAGCGGAACTAGACTCTCCTAACAAAGGATTATTTATCCAAAACTCTGACGATTTTAGTTTTAATAGACAAGAAGACGGTTTTGAAGCTGTAAATGTTTTTTATCATGTAGATAAAAGTATGCGTTATATAAATACAGATTTAGGGATTGTATTAACTCCTCCTCAAAATGGTGGTGTTGTTCGTTTTGATCCACATGGAGCTGGAGGAGCAGATAACTCCTATTATACAGGAGGAACACTAGTATTTGGTGAAGGTTGTGTAGATGACGGTGAAGATGCAGATGTAATTTTACATGAATTAGGACATGGACTACATGATTGGATAACAAATGGCGGCTTGTCTCAAGTAAATGGGTTAAGTGAAGGTTGTGGTGACTATTGGGCAAATTCTTATAAAAGAAGCTTAGGGCTTTGGGGTTCTGGAGATGCTGCTAGAAACTATGTTTTTGGTTGGGATGGACATAATGTATGTTGGAATGGTCGTAGCACTATTTATGGTGCACAATATCCTGGTGGTTTAGTTGGCGGTGGACCGCATACAGACGGCCAAATTTGGGCTTCTGTTATGATGGAAATTTGGGAAATTGTTGGTCGAACAAAAACAGATAAAGCATTTTTAAACGGTCTTGGAATGACTAATAGTGGAACTAATCAAGAACAGGCTGCCATTGCTGTTAGACAAGCCGCAATAGATATGGGAACTAATCATGGCTATACTTGTGCAGACATACAAGCATTTACAGATCGTTTTACAGCTAGAGGTTATACAATGCCTGCTTATACATGTACTTTAAGTGTTGCTGATTTTGATACTAATACTATTTCAATATTTCCTAATCCTGCTTCAACGGGAATTACATTTAAAAATATTAAAGTTCAAACCGAAATAATTGTTTTTAATATGTTAGGACAAACTGTTGCAACTAAAACAATATCTAGTAACAATAACACACTAAATGTTAATGCTTTAACTACAGGAACATACTTTATTAAAATTAAAGGTTCTAACAAAGTTTTAAAGTTTATAAAAGAATAACTTTTAAAATCAAATTACAAAAAAAAGGAGCTAATTTTCATTAGCTCCTTTTTTGTTTAATAAACCTAAATATTAACAAACTTCTATTAACTTATTAATACGTTTTAAGGTTTCTAGTTTTCCTATTAAGTACATAATATCAAAAACGTCTGGACCACTTAATCCACCAACTAAAGCTAAACGTAAAGGCATCATAATTTTACCAAAACCAATCTCTTTAGAAGTTATCCAGCCTTTTATAGTGCTTTGTAATTGTTCTACATCAAAATCGTTTACAGATTCTACAATTTCAACTAATTCTTCTAATAAAGGCTTTGTGTCTTCTTTTACAGCTTTCTTTAAACCTTTCTCATCGAATGTATTTGGTGTAACAAAGAAAAAATGACTTAAGTCCCAAAAATCACTTATAAACGTTGCGCGTTCTTTTATTTTATAAACTACTAATTCGATAAAATTTACATCTATATCTTTTAACTCTTCTCTTTGAGATTTAAAAGCTTCAGCTAATTCATAGTTGCTTTGCTCTTGCATATATTGGTGATTAAACCACTTCGTTTTGTCTGGATCAAAACGTGCGCCTGCTTTGTTAACCTTCCCTAAATCAAAAGCCGAAATTAACTCTTTCATTGAAAAAATTTCTTGTTCAGTTCCTGGATTCCAACCTAAAAAGGCTAAGAAATTAACTACAGATTCTGAAAAATAACCTTCTTCTTTATAGCCTTTAGAAACTTCTCCACTTGGAGATTTATATTCTAATGGAAATACTGGAAAACCTAATTTATCGCCATCACGCTTGCTTAATTTTCCTTTTCCTGTTGGTTTTAATATTAATGGTAAATGTGCAAATTCTGGTGGATTCCAACCAAAAGCAGTGTATAATTGATAATGTAATGCTAAACTTGGTAACCATTCTTCGCCACGAATTACGTGAGAGATTTCCATTAAATGATCGTCTACAATATTTGCTAAATGATAGGTTGGCATACCATCGCTTTTAAACAAAACTTTATCATCTAAAACATTCGTGTCAATTTTAATATCTCCACGGATTATATCTTTTAAATGAAGAATTTCGTCTTGTGGTGATTTAAATCGAATCACATAATCTTCTCCTGCTTCAATTTTAGCAGTAACTTCTTCTACCGAAAGACTTAAAGAATTATCTAATTTTTCTCGATTATGCCAATTATAAATAAACGTTTTACCGTTTTCTTCATGACTTTTTCTATGTTTGTCTAAAGCCTCTGAGGTGTCAAAAGCATAATATGCGTTTCCAGACGCTATAAGCTGATCCGCATATTGACGATATAGATGTTTGCGTTCGCTTTGTTTATAAGGACCATAGTTGCCTCCAGCATTTGGACCTTCGTCTATAGTCATATTACACCAATTTAAAGACTTAGTGATGTAATCTTCTGCTCCTTCAACAAAACGTTTTTGGTCTGTATCTTCTATTCTTAAAATAAAAGTTCCGTTGTGCTTTTTAGCAAATAAATAGTTAAATAAAGCAGTACGAACACCACCAATATGTAATGGTCCAGTTGGACTTGGTGCAAAACGCACACGAACATTCTTAGTCATAAAAATAATTTTATAACTGCAAAGATATAGTCTTTATCTATAAAGATAAAACAGATGTTATTTTAGTTTAAAACTTTGTATAAACACCAAAGTTTACCGCTGCTCTTTTAGCAACGTTGTTTCCTGAAAAAGCACCTCCAAAACTAGCTGTTAAACCTATTTTTTGTGTTATTTCTAAAAGAGCTTTTAAGCCATAAGCTGTAAATTCTTGGTTATTCACATAAGTTCCTGTTAAAAGGTTTTCTATAGGTAAATTAGTGTCTTTTTCATTTTTAAATGAACTAACAACGTCTAAATAAGCAACAATCCACAGCCTTTTAAATGTCTTGTAACCAGCTTCTCCTCCAATTCTAAAATTAGAACTGTAATTGTTAAATCTAGCATTTACTCCTGTAAATCCTTGTATATAAAAATCCGTAAAACCTCTACCTATATTTAATGTTGGGGTTAAGGTCCAAGTATCATAACCTGTTCTTAATCCTGTTTTAGTGTCGTAATTTCCAGTATTAGCTTCAATATTTAATTGCCCAGAAATCACCCACTTTTTATTATAAAAATTATGTTTTAAGCCAAGTTCTATATTACCTAAGGCATTGTTGGATCCATTATTTGTAATTGGAATGGTGTTTGAAAAAGTAGCATCTCCAGCTTTTAAAATTTTAAATGGTACACTTGCTATTAAAGTAGTTTTATCTGTTAAACCATATTCTGTATATAATTGTATAGTGTTATCTGTTATGGTTCTTTCTGTTTGGTAATCCGGGCTTCCAAACTGATTATTATAATTAGCTATAGAACTAAAACTTAACTGAGTAAAACCTTCGCCTTTTTTCTTTGTCCATGCGCTTTGTGCTTGTATTAATTGAGATACAGTTATAAAGATGAGAAGTAAAATAAGGCGTTTCATAAAATATGTTTTTAGACTTAGTTGTAAACTGTTTTAATTCCTTACAAATTACTCAAAATAGTATGTTATTTATATTAAAAAATAAAACAGTAATTTAGTATGTTAAATACAAAACACTATAATTCTGAATTCATTCAATAATATACAAGATAAATTACAGCAATTTGTAAGTAAATATTACACAAATAAGTTAATTAAAGGCGTTATTTTGTTTTTTACAATTGGGTTATTGTATTTTATATTAACTCTTCTGGTTGAACATTTTTTATGGCTTAATTCTTCTTTAAGAACTATTTTATTTTGGATGGTTGTTTTGGTAGAGGCAAGTCTTTTTGTTGTTTTTATAGTTGTTCCTTTGATTTATTTATTTAAAATTAAAAAAGGGCTTAATTTTAATGAAGCCTCTAAACTTATTGGAGAACATTTTCCAGAAGTTAAAGATAAATTAACCAATGTATTGCAGTTAAAAGAAGATAACTCTAACTCGGAATTAATCTTAGCAAGCATTAATCAAAAATCGGAAGAACTAAGTCCAATTTCATTTAAAAATGCTGTTAATTTTAGATCAAATACCAAATATTTAAAATACGCACTAATTCCATTGTTAATTTTAATTGCTTTTTATGTGTCTGGAAAGATTGATTGGTTTAGTAAAAGTTACAATAGAGTAATTAATTACAATGTAGCTTATGAGCCGCCAGCTCCATTTAAATTTTTTGTAATAAATGAAAAATTAGAAACAGTAGAAAACAAACCTCTAACACTTTTTATTGAAACAGTTGGAGATGTTGTTCCAGAAAATGCGAGCATTAAATTTAATAACGAAAATTACTTTATAGAATCTAAAGGCTCTGGTGTTTTTCAGTATACATTTAATCGTGTAAACCAACCTATTACTTTTAATTTATCTGCTAATAATGTCACCTCAAAACCTTATACAATTAGCCTAATAAATGCGCCACAAATTATAAGTTTTGAAATGACTTTAGATTACCCATCTTATACTGGTAAAAAAGATGAAACTCTAAAAAGTATTGGTAATGCCATAATACCTCAAGGTACAAAAGTAACTTGGAATGTTAAGAGTAAATCTACAGAAGAACTTATGTTTTATTCTAAAGATACTTTAGCTTTCTCTAAAGTGAATTCAGGTTTATTTAATCTAACTAACCGTATTTACAATACAATAGATTATACTTTAAGCACAACAAATAAAAGCCTTAATAATTATGAAAACTTCGCATTCAGCTTAAAAGTAATTAAGGATCAGTATCCTGAAATTAGTGTACAATCTAAAATAGATTCTTTAGACTTGCAAACACTTTATTTTTATGGAGAAGCAAGTGATGATTACGGGTTAAATCGCTTAGAATTAGTGTATTACCCTGTAAGCAACGAGAATCAAATCAAAACTCAGAAGATCACAATTTCTAATGGGAATTTTTCTGAGTTTATAACTAGTTTCCCTAACAATCTTTCTATTGAAGAAGGCAAGGCTTATGAATTATATTTCCAAGTGTATGATAACGATGCCTCAATAAAAAACAAGAAAACCAAGAGTAAAGCCTTCACTTTTAGAAAAAGAACTAATTCTGAAGAAGAACAAAAGCAATTACAAGAACAAAGTAAAACAATTCAGGATTTAAGCAAATCTTTAAAACAATTAGATAAACAAGAAAATGAACTACAGGAATTATCTAAAACTCAGAAAGAAAAATCTACATTAAGTTTTAACGATAAAAAGAAAATTGAGCAATTTTTGGAACGCCAAAAAAATCAAAAGAAATTGATGCAAGATTTCAATAAAAAATTGAAAGATAATTTAAAGGAATTCCAGAAAAAAAATAATGAATTACCCAAAGAAGAAGGACAGCCTAAAGATCAATTTAAAGAAGATTTAAAAAAACGTCTTCAGGAAAATGAAGAAAAACTTAAAGAAGACGAGAAGCTTTTAGAGGAACTTGAAAAGCTAATGGAGAAATTTGATAAAGAACAGTTTTCTGAAAAAATGAATAACTTATCTAGTAAATCAAAGAATCAAAAAAAGAGCTTAGAGCAAATATTAGAATTGACGAAAAAATATTATGTTACGAAAAAACTTGAAAAAATTGGTAAGGAATTGGATGAGTTAGCAAAAAAACAAGATGCACTAGCTAATAAAAATGACAACAAAAATACCAAAGAAGAACAAGACAAGTTAAATGAAGCGTTTAATGAGCTAAAAATACAATTAGACGAATTAGAAAAGGATAACAAGAACCTAAAAAACCCAATTAAATTGCCTCGAAACAAAAACATAGAGGAGAATGTTTCAGAAGACCAAAAAGAAGCTTCAGAGGCTTTAAAAGAAGAGCAAGAAAGTCAAGAGCAATTAGAAAAAGAGACTTCAAAGAAAAAAGCAAAAAAGAAACAAAAAAGTGCAGCACAACAACTCAAGAAAATGAGTATGAGTATGCAAAAAAGTATGCAAGGTGCACAACAGGAAAAAATGGAAGAAGATACAGCTATGCTTCGCCAAATATTAGATAATTTAGTCTTGTTTTCCTTTAATCAAGAAGCTAATATGGATGCTTTTTCTAATATAGATGTTAACCACAGCGAATATTCTAAGTACTTAAGAAGACAAAACGATTTAAAATCTAATTTTGAACACATAGACGATAGCTTATTTGCATTATCTCTTCGTCAGCCTAAAATCTCAGAGAAAGTTAATACAGAAATCAGTAATGTCTATTATAATATTGATAAAGCATTAGCTCAGTTAGCAGAAAATGATTTATATAAGGCCACCGGAACACAACAATATGCTATTACTGCCGCAAATACATTAGCAGATTTTCTAAGTGATATTTTAGATCAAATGCAAAATCAGCAAATGGGAATGCCAGCTCCTGGAGAAGGAGAAGGAGGAATGCCAATGCCCGATATTATAATCTCTCAAGAAGAATTAGCTAAGAAAATGGAGAAAGGTTCTAAAAAAGGTGATGAAGGTAAAGATGGAGAGAAAGGTGAAAAGGGAGAAAAAGGAAAGGAAGGAAAGAAGGGTAAAGATGGCGAAAGTGGTGAGTCTGGTAAAAGTGGGAAATCTGGAGAAGCAGGAAAATCCGGTAAAAACGGAAAGCCTGGCGAAAATGGACAAGAAGGCAAAAATGGAAAAGGAAAAGGGAAATCTGGTGAAGGGAAAGACGGTAATAATCCAGTAGGCAAGCCTGGAGCTTCAGAAAAAATGAATGGTGAATTGTTTCAAATATATCAACAACAGCAAATGCTTCGTCAAGCTTTAGAAGAGCGTTTAGAACGCGACGGAATTAGAGAGAAAGGAGACGCTTCAAAATTAATTAAAGAAATGGAGCAAGTAGAATTAGATATTTTGAATAAAGGTTTCACACAAGAAACAGCTTCTAAAATGAAAAACATTCAGCATCAGTTAATGAAATTAGAAAAAGCAACATTACAACAAAATGAAGACACAAAACGTAAATCGGAAGCTAATAAAAAAGAGTTTGAAAACACATCTACAAATCAAATAGAAACCGCAAAACAATATTTTAATACAACTGAAATATTAAACAAACAACATTTACCTTTGCAGCCAATCTATAAGCAAAAAGTACAACAGTATTTTAAACAGGATAATGATAAATTATAACTACGAAACTGAATTTAATTTAGAAAACGAATTACTTTTAACAGACTGGATTAATCAGGTTGTTAAAAATCACAATTGTAATATTCAAGAAGTAAATTATATTTTTGTTGATGATGAATATCAGCACAAATTAAATCTCAAGTTTTTAAATCACGACACCTTAACTGATATAATTAGTTTTGATTATTCTATAGGAAACAATTTACAAGGCGATATTTATATTTCTATTGAACGCGTTATAGACAACGCTAAAGATTTTAAAGTTTCTTTTTTAGATGAATTACATCGTGTACTAATTCATGGTATTTTACATTATTGTGGGTTTAAAGACAAAACAGATCAAGACGCTAAAATTATGCGTTCCATGGAAGATGAAGCTTTAAAAATTCTATCCAATAAATAAACGATTACAGTATCTTTGCAAAAATTATATTTCTTAATGTTTCACGTGAAACAATACACCTAGGATTATGTTTAACGAAATTTATGATGTAATAGTTGTTGGTGCAGGCCATGCTGGAAGCGAAGCTGCTGCTGCTGCTGCAAATATGGGATCAAAAACCCTGCTGATAACTATGAGTCTTCAAAACATTGCTCAAATGTCTTGTAATCCTGCTATGGGCGGAATTGCTAAAGGCCAAATAGTTAGAGAAATTGATGCTTTAGGCGGATATAGTGGTATAGTTTCAGACACATCTGCTATTCAATTTAAAATGTTGAATAAGTCTAAAGGACCGGCAATGTGGAGTCCAAGAGTGCAAAGTGATAGAATGCGTTTTGCAGAAGATTGGCGAACACTTTTAGAAAATACAGAAAATCTTGATTTCTATCAAGAAATGGTGTCTGGATTAATAGTAGAGAACAACAAGGTTGTTGGTGTAAAAACATCACTTGGTGTAGAAATTAGATCTAGATCTGTAGTGTTAACAAATGGTACTTTTTTAAATGGATTAATTCATATAGGTGATAAAAACTTTGGTGGCGGAAGAGCTGGAGAAAGAAATTCTATAGGAATAACAGAACAACTAATTACTTTGGGTTTTGAATCTGGAAGAATGAAGACAGGAACACCACCAAGAGTGGATGGAAGGTCTTTAGACTTTTCTAAAATGACTGAACAACCAGGAGACGTTAATCCTGATAAGTTTTCATATTTAGATATTACAAAGCCGTTAACAAAACAACGCTCTTGTCATATGTCTTACACAAGTGAAACGGTTCACGATTTACTTAGAGAAGGCTTTGACAGAAGCCCAATGTTTAATGGAAGAATAAAAAGTCTTGGACCCAGATATTGTCCTTCAATAGAAGATAAAATAAATAGGTTTGCTGATAAGAATAAACACCAATTATTTGTTGAACCAGAAGGATGGAATACCTGCGAATATTACATTAATGGTTTCTCAACATCACTTCCAGAAGATGTTCAATTTAAAGCATTAAGATCAGTAGTTGGATTTGAAAACGTAAAGTTTTTTAGACCAGGATACGCTATTGAATATGATTATTTTCAACCAACACAATTAAAGCACACATTAGAGACAAAGCTGGTAAGTGGTTTGTATTTTGCTGGACAAATTAACGGAACAACAGGTTATGAAGAAGCAGCTTCTCAAGGACTAATGGCTGGAATAAATGCAGCATTAAAGGTTCAAGATCGTGAACCATTTATCTTAAAAAGAGACGAAGCTTATATAGGTGTTTTAATAGATGATCTTATTACAAAAGGAACAGAAGAACCTTATAGAATGTTTACGTCTAGAGCAGAATATAGAACACTGCTTAGGCAGGATAATGCGGATTTAAGATTAACACCAAAAGGTTTTGATTTAGGTTTAGCATCAGAAAAGCGTCTAAAACGAATGGAAGAAAAACACTCAAGAGCACAAAATTTTGTAGACTTTTTTAAGGAAACAAGTGTGACGCCAAAAGAAGTAAATCCAATATTAGTTGCAAAAGATTCTGCTGAAGTAAAGCAACAAGATAAGATGTTTAAGTTATTTGCAAGACCAAATATTACAATGGAAGACATGAAACAAATAGAAAGTGTTTCAAACTATTTAACAACAAACAACCTAGATAACGAAGAATTAGAACAGGCAGAAATACAAGTTAAATACGCAGGATATATTAATAAAGAAAAACTAAACGCAGACAAACTAAAACGTTTAGAAAACATTAAAATACCTGAGGGATTTGACTACTCAAAACTACAATCTATGAGTTTAGAGGCAAGAGAAAAGCTCAACAACATTCAGCCCATAACCATATCTCAAGCTAGTAGAGTAAGTGGTGTTTCCCCAAGTGACATTTCTGTTCTTTTAGTTTTTTTAGGAAGATAAAGAACAATGTTCCACGTGGAACTATTGCAAATGAAAGAGCTGATTATTAATAAAAAACATAATATTTACAAAAGCATCGCAGGTGTTTTAATTGCAGTTTGGACAGTTAATTCTCACTATTTATTATATGTAAATTGGCTAATTTGGGTTAAATTAATTTTAATTTTGTGGCTATTTGGAGTAGGAGAGTTTTATTATTTTAATTCAAATCAAGATCAATTAAAAATCATAACATTTTTAAAATACCCTATTATAAAACGAAAAATATTAAAGAAGTTTCCTGAGTATATCTCTATTTATAAACCTACAGATTCTAAATATTACGAGTTATATTTGTATAGTAACAAAAAGAAATTCCCAATTTTAAACACTAAAAACTATAATGAATTGTGTCTAAAAGCAGACACAATAACTGCGCTTTTAGAAATACAATTTCACAATCCTTACGAGTCCTATGATTAACATTAAAGTAAAAGATTTTTCAGTTTCAGGTGAGGAATTCACTTTAATAGAGAATACAGAATTCGGTTATTTAGAAACTATTCCACAACCTGAATTAGAAAATCTATCAAAATATTATAAATCTGAAGACTATATTTCTCACACAAACACGAAGCGTAATTGGTTTGAAAAAGTCTATCATAAAGTTAGACAGATAACTTTAAATCAAAAATTGAACTTAGTCAATTCATTCAAAACAGAATCAAAATCAATTTTAGATATAGGTTGTGGCACAGGACATTTTTTAGAAATTTGTAAAAACAACAACTGGGAAATAACCGGAATTGAACCAAATGAAAGTGCTCGAGGAATTGCAAATTCTCTAATAAGTAATAAAGTATTGGACGTAAATGAATTAAAAAAGCTACCTAAATCGAGTTTTGATGTAATTACATTATGGCATGTTTTGGAGCATTTACCCAATTTACAAGAACAACTAAAACTGATAAACACATTGTTAAAGCCTAATGGGTTACTAGTAGTTGCAGTTCCTAATTATAATAGTTTCGACGCCAAACACTATAAATCAAATTGGGCTGCATTAGATGTTCCAAGACACTTGTGGCATTTTAATAAAAACAGCATTTATAAATTAAGCAAAAGTTTTGGTTTTAGACTTAAGCAAATTAAACCAATGTGGTTTGATGCTTTTTATGTGTCCTTGCTATCTGAACAAATTAAGGCGAGAAATAAAAATATAATTAAGGCGTTTTTTATTGGTTTTATTTCAAATCTTTCAGCTTTATTCACAAAAGAAGCTTCTTCACAAATTTATATACTTAAAAAAGAGTAATTCTAATTTTAAGACATCTATATTGAAAACTAATCATAACAAGCACAGGACAAGTAGTTGGTTTTTTTAAAACCTTTTAAATCGTCTTATTTTAATCTATCTGTAATAATTAAAAACTATCTAAACACCAAGAGTCATAGGTTTTTATTATTTGATAGGTTTAAGTGTAAGTGTGAAAAATTTAAGAAACCAGCTTTAAATTAAAATTAACACGATTAATAAATTTGTTTTCTATTTTAGCAACCTATAAAATTATACCAAAGATGAAAAAATTAAGTATTGCAGTTTTAGCACTAATGGCATTAACTTCATGTCAAAAACAAAAAATGGCCTTTGTAGATACAGGTAAGGTTGTAAATGAAATTAAGTTAAAGAAAAATGTAGAAGAAAAATTCAAACAAAAGGAAGCTGCTTTAACTCAAAAAACAGATAGTTTAAAATTAGCGTTTCAAACTGAGGTTCAAGAAGCAAGTGCTCTAGCTTCTAAAATGAAGGATCAATCTAAAATTCAGCAATTGTCTCAATCTTTTCAACAAAAAGATCAAATGTTATCTAGACAAATTCAGTCAGAACAACAAGGTCTTGCAAATGATTATAGAACAGAAATAGACTCTGTAATTAATAATGTAAAATCATTTGTTAAAGATTACGGTAAGACTAATGGTTACGATTATATTTTAGGAACAAGCGATAATACAGCAAGTGTTATGTATGCAAAAGATACATCTGATTTAACAGAAGAGATTATCGAAGCATTTAATGCTGAAAACAATAAATAATTATGAAAAAAATTATTCTTTCTTCAATACTAGCAATAACTTTATTAGTGTCGTGTAATTCTACAAAAGACACAATAAAAACAACAACAGTTACAACAACAACAGTTGTAAAAACCGAAGCATATTGGCAACAACACGTTAACTACAACATGGATATAGACATGAATGTAAATAACCACCAATATCAAGGAAAACAAAACTTGGTATACACTAATAATTCGCCAGATGTGTTAAAAAAAGTATATTATCACTTGTTCTTTAATGCATTTCAACCAGAAAGTGAAATGAACGCAAGATTAAAAAGTGTTTCAGATCCAGATGGAAGAATGGTTAATAATATTGGAACTAGAGAAAAGCCAGTATTTGAAAGTAGAATTGATATGTTAAAACCAAACGAAATAGGTTTTATAAGAGTCAATAGTTTAACACAAAATGGAGTTGCTGTTTCACATGAAACTGTAGGAACTATTTTAGAAGTAACACTTAATCAGCCTATTTTACCTGGAGAAAAAGTAACTTTTAATATGGATTTTGATGCACAAGTACCATTACAAATTCGTAGGTCTGGTAGAGATAATGCTGAAGGCGTAGCACTTTCTATGACACAATGGTATCCTAAATTAGCAGAATACGATTTTGAAGGTTGGCATGCAGATCCATACATTGGAAGAGAATTTCATGGGGTTTGGGGAGATTTTAATGTCACACTTCATATAGATAAAGACTACGTAGTTGGTGGAACAGGTTACCAACAAGGTGAAGCCGAAATTAATGGAAACAAAAAGACGCTAAAGTTTAGCGCACCAAATGTGCACGATTTTACATGGGCTGCAGATCCAGATTTTAAACATGATACTAAACAAGTTCCTAACGGACCATTATTGCATTTCTACTACAAAAAAGACTTAGAAGCAGAATACTTAGAAAACTGGAAAAACTTACAGCCAAAAACGGTTGAGTTAATGAACTATTTTAGTGAGAAAATTGGAGAATATCCATACAAACAATACTCTGTAATTCAAGGTGGAGATGGCGGAATGGAATACGCAATGTGTACCTTAATTACTGGTAAACGTAAATTTGGTAGTTTGGTTGGTGTAACTGCTCATGAATTAGCACATTCTTGGTTTCAATTTTTATTAGCAAGTAATGAGTCTAAACACGAATGGATGGACGAAGGTTTTACAAGTTATATTAGCCATAACGCAATGAATGAGGTTATGAAAGAAGGAAAAGTTAACCCTAATTCTGGAGGCTATAGAGGTTATTATTACTTAGTTAGTACAGGAAAAGAGCAACCACAAACTACACATTCTGATCGTTATCATAGTAATATGGCTTACGGAATTGCAGCTTATAATAAAGGTGAGGTGTTTTTAGCTCAATTAGCTTATGTTATAGGTGAAGAAAATCTAGAAAAAACACTAAAAAAATACTTTACAGATTTTTCTTTTAAGCATCCAAAACCGTTAGATATTATTCGTTCTGCAGAGAAAGTGTCTAGTTTAGAATTAGATTGGTATTTAACAGATTGGACACAAACTACAAACACTATAGATTACGCAGTAACAAGTGTTAGCGATAATAAGGTTAATTTAGAACGTATTGGTGCAATGCCAATGCCTTTAGACCTAACTGTAACTTATACAGATGGAACTACAGAAGATTTCTATATTCCTTTACAAATGATGCGTGGTGAAAAACCAACATCAGCAACACAAGTAAAAGATTGGGCTTGGGCTTATCCAACATACAGTTTTACAACTAAAAAAGCCGTGAAATCTGTACAAATAGATCCAAAAGAATTAATGGCAGATGTAGATAAAACTAATAATAAAAAGTAATTAATTTACTTATATAACATTTAAAACCACTTATTTATAAGTGGTTTTTTTATTTTAACGCATATAGTCTACCTTTGGAATATTACTATGAAACTAACCTACAACAAACACGAAAAGCTTAAAAGTAAAAAAGCTATTGAGCAATTATTTTCTGAAGGAAAATCAATTTCGGCATATCCTTTGCGTTTAGTATATTTAGAAAATAGTAAAACGCTTAAAGTTGGTGTATCTGTAAGTAAAAGAAATTTTAAAAAAGCGGTGCATAGAATTCGTGTTAAACGCTTACTTCGCGAAGCTTATAGATTAAACAAACAACAACTTATAGAAAAAGAGATAAACACGTATTCTATTATGCTACTATATATGCATAAAGAAATGCCCAATTTTGAAACCTTAGACGCGTTAACAAAAAAGGTGTTTAAAAAGTTTATAACACAATTAGAACAGTAGTTTGATTAAACAAAGAACCAAAATGAAACATTTTTTTAAATATAAAATTGTAGTTCCAGTACTTGCTGTTATAATTTTCATTTCTACAACAGCATTTAGAAACGATTTTTTCGAAATAGCTAAACAAATAGAAATCTTTACAACTTTGTTTAAGGAATTAAACATGAATTATGTGGACGAAACGAATCCTGCAGAATTAATGGATACTGCATTAAAAAATATGTTGGAAGAGTTAGACCCTTATACAAAATACTATAATGAACAAGATGTAGAAGCAGAAAGGATTAAGCGCACAGGAGATTATTCTGGTATTGGTGCAAATATTATGACACTTAAAGATAAGGTTGTTATTATAGAACCTTACAAAAATTATCCAGCGGATAAAGCTGGGTTAAAAGCTGGGGACGAAATAATAAAAGTAGACGGTATTGCGTTAGCAGAATTTAAAGATGATGCTTTAGATTTATTAAAAGGTGCTCCAAACTCTAAAATAAACATAGAATACATTCGTCAAGGAAAAACCAATACGGCTTCAGTTTTAAGATCGGAAGTTCAAATAGATGCAGTGCCACATTTTTCTATGATAAATGAAACTGTAGGTTATATTGTTTTATCAAAATTCAATGAAAAAACAACCACACAAACGGCTTATGCTTTAAAAGATTTAAAAGCACAAGGCGCAAAACAAATTATTTTAGACCTTAGAGGTAATCCTGGCGGTTTATTAACAGAGGCTGTAAATATTGTAAATCTATTTGTACCAAAAGGTCAGTTGGTAGTATCTACAAAAGCAAAAATTAAAAGCTATAATCAAACGTATTACACTAAAAAAGAACCTTTAGATACAGAAATTCCATTAGTGGTTTTAATAAATGGAAAAAGTGCTTCTGCAAGCGAGATTGTTTCAGGAACACTACAAGATTTAGACAGGGCTGTAATTGTTGGCTCAAGAAGTTTTGGAAAAGGTTTAGTGCAACGTTATAAGAAACTAAGTTACGGAACACAATTAAAGGTTACTATTTCAAGATATTATACACCATCTGGAAGGTGTATTCAAGCTTTAGATTACTGGAATAAAGATAAAGATGGAAATGCTGTAAGAACAAAACAAGAAAACTATAATGCGTTTACTACTAAAAACGGACGAAAGGTGTTTGATGGTGGCGGCGTTTTTCCAGATGAAACAGTTGAAACTTCTAAAAATTCAGCAATAACAAAAGCCATTTTAAAAGAACAAAATATTTTTGAATTTGCCACTAAATTCTATTATGAAAACGATATAAAAGATATTAACTCTTTTAAAATTACAGATACACATTTTAACGCTTTTAAAAGTTATTTAAAGAACTCTGGATTTACTTTCCAGACAGATACAGAAAAAGCACTAAAGAAAGCGTTAGAAATCTCTAAAACAGAAAATCTAGATGATGATATTTCTAAAGATTATACTAATTTAGTTTCTAATTTAAACAAGGCTAAAGACCAAGCTATACAAGATAATAAAATACAACTAGTAAATCTGTTAACAGACGAAATTGTAAAACGTTATACGTATCGAGAAGGATTATACGAATATTACAAAATTCATAATCAAGATATAAAAACAGCAACAAAAATTTTACTTGATTCTAATAAATACAATAATTACTTAAAATAATATATTATGCTAAAAACTACTTATTTAAAGCGCATTTTACCTTTAGTATTAATTCTTTTTACGCTTTTTGTAGCCGCACAAGAAGAGATAAAACACCAAGTGTATTTTAATACAGATGAATTTGAAGTGCCTTTAACAGAAGAAAATAGATTGTTACTTTTTATCTCTAACTTAGAAGATGTAAGAGTTAATAAAATTGAAATATATGGCTTTTGTGACGATAGAGGGACAGATGCTTATAATCAAGATTTGTCGCAATATCGTGCAGATAAAATAAAAGATTTATTTTCTGGTTATGGTATAGACGAAAACCTTATTACAAACGTAAATGGTAAAGGTGAAATTTTACTTCGCATTGTAAAAGAAAGAGATTTAAGTAAAATTCGTGGTTTAAATCGTAAAGTTGAGATTGTTGTAAGAACAGAACCTAAAAAAGCTACCGATTTAGAAGAAGAAGCCTTATCTATTTCTGCTGATGGAAAACGTACTTTGGATGATATTGAAAAAGGAACTATTAAAAAAGGAGATAAAATAACATTAAATAACATTAACTTTAAAACAGGTTATAGTTATATAACTAAAGAATCTCGTAAAACTTTAGAAAACATTTCAGCTATTTTATTAAGAAATCCACATGTGTACTTTACTATAGAAGGACATGTTTGTTGTACGCAAGGCTCTAGAGATGCTGTAGATAAAAAAACTAGAAAACGTAATTTATCGGTTGCAAGAGCTCGTTTTATATTTGATTATCTAGAAAGTCGTGGCGTTCACAGAAATAGAATGAAATATGTAGGAATGCGAAGAAGACAACCATTAGGTGGAGAACCAGAATTTGACCGAAGGGTAGAAATTTTAATAACCTATATAGGAAAGAAAAAATAAAAAGTAAAAAAGCCACTTGAAAATGGTGGCTTTTTATTTAAATGGATTACGTTCTTGCCAAGGCTTTAAAGGGTTTAAATATTTTAAAATAAGTTTTAAAATTTTGTTTGCAAAAAAACTATTGGTGTGTTTTACATATAAAACCATAGGGTTTGGTTTTGCCCCTACACTACTTTTAATTTCCATAGCTGTCCTTGCAAAAACAATAGATTTAAAAGAGCTAGTCACACCATAATCTATCATATCATACAACATATTTAAGTAAATTTGATGCTTATGGTTTAACTTGGAATTATATCCTAAAAAATAAGTTTCTAAAATAGTTTTATTTTCTATTAGCGTGAAAAAACCTAAAAGTTCTTCGTTTAAAAAATAACCATTTAAAATAAACTGATTACCTAAGGCTTTTTTAAGCTCGTAGAAATGACGTTTTGGCAACACAAAAGAGTTTACACCTGCATTATCTGAAACGCTTTTATAAAGCTTAAAAACAGTTTCTTCATAGACTTTTATTTCCTCTAAGGTTAGTGGCTTTGAAATTATGCTTCTTTTCTTTTTTAATGCTGTTGTATATCGTTTTCTGTATTTTTTATTTAAAGCTATTTTATAGTCTTCGGTATTATTCCAATCTGGATTAAGGTTAAAAACCATATTAGGTTGCACTTGGACTTGATATAGTTTTTTAGATTTAAAGAATTCAGTTTGATTATGAATCTCATCATCTAAAAAATAGTCTTTAAAAGTGATGATTCTAATTGTTTTACCAAATTCCATTTTAATTTGATTAGAAACCTCATCAATACCTTGATAAACTAATTCTAAAAACTCAGAATAATTTAAAGCTTCAGAATTAAAATTAAATCCATGTTGTCCAGTATGCATTAAATTTCCTAAAACTAAAATATTCCCTTTTACTATTTTAGAAATCAATGCTGTGGTTTGTTGTTTAATCCAAGTAGAATTATCTCTAAAAATAGATTCTAGATACATTTTAACGCGCTGTAAAACTGCAATTCCAATTAATTTTTCATCTTTAAAAAGACCAACATAATAAGCTGAAATATTTTCTGGATAAGAATATTCCAAACCTTTAAGAAAGGTTGTCCTTAAAAAAATATCATTGACAGCTAACTCGTTCCAAGAATCTGGAAGATCATTAACCTTAAAATAAATTTTTATATGTTTCAATTAGTTAAAAATAAAGTCAAAAAAAGACTGAAATTAATAAACTTCAGTCTTTTGTTGTGTTAAATAATTATAAAGTTTTACAGATTAAACCCAACCGCAAACAATTGCTCCCATAATTGTTAACGAAACAATCCAGTAACCAGAATTAATAAAAATATATTTCCAACTTTTACGCTCAAACAAACTATTAATTGCCATTACAGGAAATAATAAGAAAATTCCAGCTAAAAACCCATGTAATGCTCCATGTCTAAAAGTCCTAAAAGCAGTTCCATAATCTGCCATAAACGCATGATAAGATGGGTTTACATCTGTCAAATCTCCACCAACTAATTGAAATGCGCCCATTTGGTGTATGGTTAACTGTGGTAAAAAGAAAGCTAATAAAATTGAAAGGACCAATGTTAAAGCAAAAATAATAGGCATATTAGCACTTTTCATTTTTTCTTCTGTCATTTCTGCTTCTCGCATCCAAGCGTTTCCAAATAGTTTAGGGTTATACCATAAAAAACCCATTACAAGTGGCACTAAAGCTGCTACAAAAATGGCTAAAAAATTAAATTCCATAATATATTAATGTTTTGATTAGTTGGTTTAAAGTTACTTAAAATAAGTTTTGTTTAACCTATATAAGCTTTTTTAATTTTTTAAGGTGCAATAACTAAACAAAATAGAGCTAAAAAACACTTAAGGATTAACTCCAAAAAGGTTTTATATAATTCTATGTTTTTAAAAACAATTAACTTAAAAGTGTTGCTTCTTTTACTAATAACTCATTTTTGTCCTCTAAAGCTTTTTCTATAAAACTTTTTACAACATCATTACGCTCTAAACCTTCTTGAAGTTTTACACTTAAAATAAGTGTTGCTGCAATACGAGTTCCTACTTTTTTAGCTGCAGTTCCAAACAAAGGCTCTAACTCTTCGTAAGTGACCTCTTTTGCTAGTTCTAAAATCTCAGCACGAATTTTTTGTTGTTTTTCTTCTGGTAAATTGGCGTATTTTTTACCTAGTTTATTGATGGTGTTAATTGCTTTTGCACCTTGCTGTGGATTGTTATTTTTTGGTGTGTTATTTTGTTGTTGAGGTTTTGGTTTTATTTTTTCCCAAGAATCTCTTAGCCCAACTGTTTTATTAAATACTAATTTAGAGGCAGTAGAATCTTTATCTACATTAAAATAACCTAAACGTTGAAATTGAAACTGATCTCCAATTTTAGCATCGGTTAAACTTGGTTCTACAAAAGCTTCAATCATTTTTAAAGAATTAGGATTAATAAAATCCATATAACTTTTCTCCTCATGAGAATCTGGGGTTTCGTCCATAAATAAACGATCATATTCTCTAACTTCTACTTTTACAGCATGTTTTATAGAAACCCAATGTAATGTTCCCTTAACACGTTTTTCTGTGTCTTCTGAATAGGTACAATGTACTTCTGTAATGTTACCGTTAGCATCTTTTATAACGTTTTCTGCCTTTATAATGTAAGCATTCTTTAATCTTACTTCTCCTCCTAATTTTAAACGAAAAAACTTACTACTTGCTTCTTCCTTAAAATCGTTTTTTTCAATATAAATTTCACGAGTAAAAGGCACCTTTCTAAACCCTGCGCTATCGTCTTCTTGATTGTTTTCTGCTTCTAACCATTCTTCTTTATCTTCAGGATAATTAGTAATTACAAC
The DNA here is from genome assembly GCF_042094015.1 of Aurantibacter sp. Taxonomy (NCBI): domain Bacteria; kingdom Pseudomonadati; phylum Bacteroidota; class Flavobacteriia; order Flavobacteriales; family Flavobacteriaceae; genus Aurantibacter; species Aurantibacter sp. The sequence goes on from NZ_JBELDZ010000014.1 coordinate 35,440, forward strand.
TTTTAAAGGGTCTAAAACAGCCATGACTCTTGATGCGGATTTATTTAAATCTTCACGAACACAAAACTCCAAAAGAGCTACATCAATAATATTATCTCGTTTAGCAACTCCTGCTTTTTCTACAAAGTTTTTAATTGCATTTGGTGTATAGCCTCTACGACGTAAACCAGAAATAGTTGGCATTCTTGGATCATCCCATCCATTTACAATGTTTTCCTCTACCAGCTTAAGTAACTTACGCTTACTCATTATGGTATAACTTAAGTTTAAACGCGCAAATTCACGTTGCTTAGGTAGCATTTTGTACTTATGCTTAGTATGCGGATAAACTTGCTCTTTAAACCAATCGTAAAGCTCTCTATGAGGTTTAAACTCTAAAGAGCATAAAGAATGTGATATTTGTTCAATATAATCGCTTTCGCCATGTGTCCAGTCATACATAGGGTAAACACACCACTCATTTGCTGTTCTGTGATGATGTTTGTGCAACACACGATACATAATTGGATCTCGCATTAACATATTTACATGCTGCATATCTATTTTAGCACGTAAAATATGTTCACCATCTTTAAATTCCCCGTTTTTCATTCGGGTGAATAAGTCTAAGTTTTCTTCAACAGTTCTATTTCTAAAAGGTCCATCTACACCAGGTTGTGTTGGCGTACCTTTTTGTTCTGCCATAGCTTCGCTAGACTGAGAATCTACGTAAGCTTTATTTTCTTTTATTAAAATAACAGCCCAATCGTATAGTTCTTGAAAATAATCTGAAGAATAACGTTCTTCTGCCCATTTGTAACCCAACCACTCTATATCTCTCTTAATAGCGTCTACATATTCTTGCTCTTCTTTAGCTGGGTTAGTATCGTCAAAACGCAAATTAACTGGTGCATTATAACGTTCGCCCAAGCCAAAACTTATACCGATAGCCTTAGTGTGGCCAATATGTAAATAGCCGTTTGGCTCTGGTGGAAATCGAAAACGTAACTTATCTTTAGATAAACCATTAGCTAAGTCATCTTCTATAATATGCTCTAAAAAATTGAGTGATTTTGTGTTTTCTTCCATAATGTCTATTATAGTATAAGCAAGGCTAAAACCTTAATCCTAAACCAAATTTTAAAAGATTGATGTTTGTGTTGTAAGGCGTAAATAAAGTACCATTTTTTGTGTCAAATTTAACAAAATCGTACTGAACTTGTAAAAATATATTTTTGATTAAATCAATTGCTATTCCTGCATTAAAATTAAAACCTGATTGTGTATCAAAAAAAGAAATTAACTGATTGGTATTAATTTCGTTTCTTGGTTTACCATTAAAAAGCGTAAATGTATATCCAAGTCCAAATTGTGGATGAAACCTTTCTAGCCCTGGTAAAGAAAATTCTGCAAATAATTTAGGTTGGATATTATAAATGGAAACGTTGTAATCTTGATTTATAGATGATTTTGTATTGCTATAAAAAGATCCATTTATTCCTGCGCCAAACTTGATTAAATTTAACTGATAAGTTCTATATTTTAAACCTAAATCAACATATCCGTTATAATTATCTGCTATAAAATTATTTCCAAAAGCCAAAGGATAACTTAACTCTAAACTTAATTTATCTTCTTGAGAAAATAAATTAATCGTAGAAATAAAAAATATAATTATGAGTAATACTCGTTTCATTAATGTGTCAACTTAAATCTATTGTGTCTTTTTAGATAAAACAAAATTAGTTAAATTTTAATGGAATAAAATCACTTCATAATATTTAAAATTAATAATGCCTTTTTTTAACTACTTTTGGACAAAATTATTACAGATAATGGGTATAATTAAAGTAGAAAACATACGTGTTTTTGCTCATCATGGTTGTTTAAAAGAAGAAACAGCTATTGGTAGCGAGTATAGTGTAGACATAAAAGTAAAAGCAGATTTGCAGAAAAGTGCTAGTTCTGATAAATTAGGAGATACGGTAGATTATGTTCTTATAAATAAAATTGTAACAGAAGAAATGGCTATACCAAGTGCGCTTTTAGAAAAGGTTGCAAAACGCATTATAGACCGTATTTTTATAGAAGATAAATTAGTTTCTGTAGCTACGGTTGTTGTAAGTAAAATAAATCCTCCAATTGGTGGCGATGTTGAAAAAGTAACGATTGAAATTTCTGAAAAAAGAAAAGCATAATAGTTAGGTTATAAAAACTATATTTTTTTATATTTGCAACCTTACTGGCGTCGTGGCCGAGCGGCTAGGCAGTGGTCTGCAAAACCATCTACAGCGGTTCGAATCCGCTCGACGCCTCAATAAAGAGTTACTTTTTAAGTAGCTCTTTTTTTATTAGTTTTTAAAATATAAACGTCCTTTATGTGTTAGAACATCTCCTTCAAAATCTACTGTTGCAGAAAATTCATAACCATTCTCTATAAGTTTAATAATTTCGATTCTAACACCACCATAGTCATTAACTAATCTTTCAGTTTCAGAAATTGGTCTAGTGGTTAAATCTTCATTAATCATTAATATATAAGTACAGTCATTAATCCATTTTATATCTGTATAGATTTTGTCTCCAGTTCCGTCTTCTTCTATTTGGTGTTTTTCTGTTCTAGTTAAAGTATGAGGTGTTTTAGTTGTTTCATCTGCAGGAATTATATAAACACCAGTTTTAAAATCACTACAATCTATGTCTTGTGCAGAAGTTAATAAGCTTAATAATAAAATAAAACAAGTTAAAACAGTTCTCATAAATAGTATTTTGTATTAATCCAGCGGATTTATTTGTTCAATCTTTTCTTTAAGTAAGGCTTTTTCTTTAGGAAAAAACCCTTGTGCTAAAAGTAATATTCCAAAACCTAAAATAACTAAAGCAATTAGTTTTTTACTCTTATAAATGCGTTTTGGTGTAAGTTTATTCTTTAAACCTTTTGCTGCTGCCATTTTAAATAGATCTGCTATAAAATAACTAGTTAGCATACTTGCTATAAAAAGAATAACACCATTTTTTGAAGTAGTAATAGAATTTGCAATTACTATAAAGCCTAACCAACCTGCTAAAACACCAATATTAATAAAGTTTAATAAAAACCCTTTAATAAATAATTTTCCATAATCGCGCTGTATATGGATTTCTTGGTATTCTCTAACAATAGATTTAAAAGATTTACTTGCTTTAATAAAGGAAATAATACCATAAATAGTTAATAAAACACCGCCAAAAAGTAAAAAATTTGAATCATCTTTTACTTTCTCAATTAAACTTTCTGTACTATAAAAAGCGACTAAGATAAAGAGAATATCCGCAATAATAACACCTGTGTCAAACACTAAAGCGCTTTTAAAGCCTTTGGTTGCACTCGTTTCTAATAACACAAAAAAAACGGGCCCAATCGTAAAAGATAGAATAATACCAAATGGAATTCCTGCTAAAATATCGTCAAACATATAGATCTTTGAATGTTACTACAAAGTAAAGAAAATTTTATGAATTTACTTTACAATACTTACTGCGGTACCTGTAACAGAAACTACGGTACTATTAGATTGTGTTAACTCTATGTCTACTTTTATTCCAATTACTGCATTTGCATTTAAGGCTATGGCATTATTTTTTAATTGTTGAAATGCTATTTCTTTAATTTCTGACATACTTTCTTGCATTGCTTTATAGTATTTGTCCATAGAAAATGTCATTTTAAGCTTTTGCGTATTAACGGCAATTCCAGAAACAATACCTTTATATTCTGAAACTCTATATCCGTCAACCGAGTTTGTTGTTGTAAAAATCATAATTTGCTTGTTTAGATTATTAGTAGTCTTTAAATGATAAGTGTTACATAAATTTAAGAACCAAAACTATAAATAACGCTCTAGCCTATTTTAATTAAGTTTTTAGTAATTCTACTACTTGCTATTTTTGAAGCAATAACACCTAAAATTGTAATAGTAACAAAAACAATAACAAAGTTTTGAAAATATATAGCAACAGGATATGGTAAATTTGGTGTTAACATAATTAATGAAAAACTATACTGTAATTGGATTATTATATAACCTAAACACAAACCAATAAAACCTCCAAAAACTGACATTAAAAGACCTTGATAAAAGAAAATTTGTCTTATTTGAGGAACTGTTGCGCCAACATTGTAAAGAGTACTTAAGTTGTTGCGCTTATCTAAAATCATCATAATTATAGATCCAATTACATTAAAAAGCGCAATGATTAGTACTAATGTAAAAATAAGATAGACAATTAAATTTTCTGTGTTTAGCATTTTATATAATGCTTCGTTTAATTGTGACGTGTCTTTAACGGTAAATTTTTTTCCAAAAACCGACTCTAATTCTGCTCTAAAATCATCCTTATTAAAAATGTTATTTACTTTTATTTCTAGAGAAGAAATTTGATTTTCTTTATAGTTTAACAAGTTTTTTGCTGTACTAAAAGATGAAAATATATAAGAATTATCAACAGTTTCATTAACTGCAAAAACACCAACATTAATAGTGCTTAGGCTATTAAAAGCTTGATTTTTATTAGTTACTTGCCCTTTTCCTGGTTTAGGAACATAGACGGAAATAGATTTTGAATAATCTAAAACTCCAATAGATAAGTTTCTTGCAATACCGTAACCAGTAACAATTTGAGGTGTGTTTTGTTCTAACCAAGAACCATCATCCAAAATAGAATCTATTGGATTTACACGTTTAAAATTCTCGTCAACACCTTTAATAAAAGCCATTATTTGCTTTCCATCTGAAGATGCCATAACACGTTCTTCAATTACCTTAGAGTAAAAGGCTAAACCATCTACATTGTCTAGTTTGGTTTGAAGTTCTTTATCTAAAACAAACGATTTTCCTGTGGTACTTTCAATTTTAAAATCTGGATCTATTAAGCTAGTAAACTCTAAAGTGAATTCCTTTAACCCAGAAAAACCAGATAATACAATAAATAGTGCTGCAGCGCCTAATATTACACCTAACAAAGCAATATAAGTAATAATATTAATAGCATTATTACTGCTTTTTGAGCGCAAATAGCGCTTTGCTATGTATAGAGAAAAATTCAATTACCCTTTTTTTCTATCGTCTAATAAACTTGGATCTTTAATTGGATTTTCAGTACGTTTTAGAGACTGATCTATTTTAGACATAAACTCAATAGAATCGTCTAAAAAAAATTCTAAATTTGGCATTCTACGTAACTGATTTCTTGTGCGTTGCGCCATTTCATGGCGAATAAAAGGTGTGTTAGCCTTAATTCCTTCTATTATTTCTGAACCTTTTTCGTTAGGAAAAATACTTATATACACTTTAGCAACACCTAAATCAACCGTTACTTTAACTTTAGATACAGAAATAATAATACCACGCATTCCACCTTGTGTAGCGGCTTTCTGAAGTATATCTACTAAGTCTTTTTGTAAAACTGAACCGATTTTTTTTTGTCTTTGTGTTTCTTCCATAATGCAAAAATAGTGTTATTTAAAGATTATAAGTCTTTTACCCTACAAAATTTATACCTTTAGCCTACTAAAATTAAGTAATAAACCATCTTTTTAAAATGAATAATATAGAACATATTGGTATAGCAGTAAAGGATTTAGAAACATCTAACGCTTTATTTGCAAAATTATTTGGTAAACCGCATTATAAAGAAGAGTCTGTAGAAAGCGAAGGCGTAAACACTTCGTTTTTTAAAGTTGGCTCCAATAAAATTGAGTTGTTAGAAGCTTCTAAATCAGATAGTCCTATTGCAAAATTTATAGAAAAAAAAGGTGAAGGGATTCATCACATTGCTTATGATGTAGATGATATAGAGGCTGAATTAAAGCGATTAAAAACAGAAGGTTTTATTATTTTAAACGAAACACCAAAAAAAGGCGCTGACAATAAGTTAGTTGCTTTTCTTCACCCCAAAAGTACTAATGGTGTTTTAATAGAATTGTGCCAAGAGATTAGATAAATACTTTTTTACTTGCTGAAAAATAAAATAAGTAGTAATATTGCAACCTCAATTATAGGTCCTATAGCTCAGTTGGTTAGAGCACCTGACTCATAATCAGGTGGTCCATGGTTCGAGTCCATGTGGGACCACTTT
>NZ_JBELDZ010000015.1:0-40982 GCF_042094015.1 Aurantibacter sp.
CTCGCGGCACTAGATCCTAAGTCTAGCGTGTCTACCAATTCCACCACGCCCGCAAATAAGGACTGCAAATATAAACATTAGTTTTAATTAACAAACAAACCTTGAGTATAAAATCTATACTTTTTGTATTTTTACTAAAATTCAAAAAATTCTTATGCAAGATTCTAGATCCTACGTTGAAAAACACCAAAAACGTTTTTTAAACGAATTAATAGATTTACTTAAAATACCATCTATAAGTGCAGATTCTGCTTATAAAAAAGATGTTATAAATACAGCAGACGAAGTCGCTAAAAGCTTAAAAGATGCAGGTTGCGATACAGTAGAAATTTGTGAAACAGATGGTTATCCAATTATTTATGCTCATAAAATTATAGATAAAGATTTACCAACGATTTTAGTTTACGGACATTACGATGTGCAACCACCAGATCCAATAGATTTATGGACATCTCCACCATTTGAACCAGTAATTAAATCAACAGAATTACATCCAGAAGGTGCAATTTTTGCTCGTGGCGCTTGCGATGATAAAGGACAAATGTACATGCACGTTAAAGCAATGGAGTTCATGACACAAACCAATCAATTACCTTGTAACGTAAAGTTTATGATAGAAGGCGAAGAAGAAGTTGGTTCTGTTAATTTAGCAACCTTTGTAAAAAATAACCAAGAAAAACTTAAAAATGATGTTATTTTAATTAGCGATACAGGAATGATTGCTAAAGACGTACCATCAATAACAACAGGTTTACGCGGATTAAGTTATGTAGAAGTAGAAGTTATAGGTCCAAATAGAGATTTACATTCTGGATTATATGGAGGGGCAGTAGCAAACCCAATAAATGTATTAACAAAAATGATAGCTTCGCTTCACGACGAAAATAACCATATAACAATACCAGGCTTTTACAATAATGTAGAAGAATTAAGTCTTGAAGAACGAGCAGAAATGGCAAAAGCACCTTTTAGTTTAGAGAACTATAAAAAAGCTTTAGATATAGAAGCAGTTTATGGAGAAAATGGCTATTCAACAAACGAGCGTAATTCTATTAGACCAACATTAGACGTTAACGGAATTTGGGGCGGATATACTGGCGAAGGTGCTAAAACAGTAATTGCTAGTAAAGCCTATGCAAAAATATCTATGCGTTTAGTTCCAAATCAAGATTGGGAAACCATTACAGATTTATTTAAAACACATTTTGAATCTATTGCACCTAAAGGCGTAAAAGTAAAAGTAACACCACATCATGGCGGACAAGGTTATGTAACACCAATAGATAGTTTAGGTTACCAAGCCGCAAGTAAAGCTTACGAAACCACGTTTGGTAAAAAACCAATACCGCAACGCAGTGGTGGGTCTATTCCAATAGTATCATTATTTGAAGAAGAACTTAAAAGCAAAACCATTTTAATGGGATTTGGTTTAGATAGTGACGCCATACATTCTCCAGACGAGCATTTTGGAGTTTGGAACTACTTAAAAGGAATAGAAACTATTCCATATTTTTATAAATACTTTACAGAATTAAAAAAATAAAAATCAATATAATACCTTTAAAACCCGTTCTAATTGGAACGGGTTTTTTGTTTAAATAAACTTGTTGCCTCTCAATTAAACTAAATGGTAAGGCGCTGTTTTACTATTAAATCACTTAAATATTTAAAAAATAAATGCTCTACACTTGTAGAGTTTATTTATTTATTCTACATTTGTAGAAGTTACTCTAAAGATGTAGAATATGCAATTATCAAAAACAGAAGAAGAATTAATGAATCATATCTGGAAACTCAAAAAAGGATTTATGAAAGATTTATTAGAAGCGTATCCAGAACCAAAGCCTAAAACAACAACTGTAGCAACTTTGTTAAAACGAATGGCAGATAAAGGATTTGTGGGGTATAAGTTGTTTGGTAAATCTAGAGAATATTATCCATTGGTAAAAAAGAAAGATTATTTCTCTAAACACGTAAACGGACTAATAAAAAATTTCTTTAACGATAGTAGTTCTCAATTTGCATCTTTTTTTACTAAAGAAACTAACCTTTCTAAAGTAGAGTTAGAAGAATTAAGAGCAATTATAGATAACGAAATAAAAAACAAATAATATGGAACTGTCTATCTTATTAAAATCTGGTGTATGTTTAGCAGTATTTATGCTGTTTTATAAATTGGTTTTAGAACATTTGTCTATCCATCATTTTAAACGTTATTATTTGTTAATAGCAATAGTGGCCTCTATAGTTATTCCATTTATTACCTTCTATAATTATGTGGAGCCTGAAGTTTTAGATTTATTAGAAACTATAGCTGTTCCACAAAATTTTCAACCAGACTTAAATCTTGAAATTGTAGAAACACCAATAGATTATTTATCAATATTATTATGGTCTATTTATGGATTAGGAGTTCTTGTTTTTGGAATTAAATTTAGTTTAAATATACGTGGTTTATTAAGAGATATTTCAACTAACGAGAAACATAAAACTGCAAGTTTTACGTCTGTTTTAGTTAATAAACCTACTATTCCACATACATTTTTTAGCTATATCTTTTTCAATAAAAAAGACTACTCGGAGCATAAAATACCTAAAGAAGTTTTATTACATGAACTAACGCACGCAAAACAAAAACACAGTTTAGATATTGTGTTTATAGAACTGTTACAAGTTGTGTTTTGGTTTAACCCATTATTATACTTCATAAAAAAAGATATTAAATTAAATCACGAATTCTTAGCAGATATATCTGTTTTAGAAAAAGGAATAGACACAAAAAAATATCAAAATATACTTTTAGATTATTCTATAAGTCAACCCCAACATAGTTTATTCAATGCTATTAATTACCCAACATTAAAAAAACGATTTACACTTATGAAAACAAAAAGCACAAAAACAGTCATTTTACTGCGTACCTTATTAATTGTGCCAGTAGTAGCACTTTTAGTTTATGGTTTTTCTACAACTGAAACTATAGAGTTAAAAGATGTTAAGGAATCTAATAAAATTTCAAATTCAATAAATAATGAACAGAACTCAGTAGATATTAAAACAGGATTTATTACAATTGAAGATGTAACTCATTATTTTGTAACCTATAATAATGTAACAAGATATTTTAATCCAAATGGTATTGAAGTAAATAAGTATGGAGAACACATTAATGGATCAAAACAAGTTAATGCAACAAATGTAATCCCTGGGAATTATGTTGCTAAGGTTTATAAAGACGATAAAGTTGTTATTCAGTTTTTTGAAAATGAAAACCCATATAAACATTTAGTAAATGAAGACATAATATTAACAATAAATGGAATTATATGTAAAGAAGACTGTTTTTTTAAGTTCACAAAAAAACAAGTGGAATATTTAATAATAGGTACTACAGGAGACGAGGAAATAACTTCATTTAATTTAAAATTTCCAGGTAAACCAACTCAAAATATAAAGGGAAATAAAATTAATACTAATGCAAAATCATATTTAGCAGACGCTAAAATGGGTGCAAATATTCAATTATTTAACGTAAAATCTGGTAAAATAAAATTCCCGCCAGCTATTATTACTTTAGTAAGTAACACATCTAAAGAAATAGATAATTCACCAATAGTTGTAAAAGGCGAGAAATCTTTATTGCCAGCTCCTCCGCCACCGCCAATTTCTCCAAATGCAACAGCAGAAGAGAAAGAGAAGTATAAAAAAATGATTTCAGAATATAAAAAGCAGCACAAAATTGTTAAAGGTAGAGTGGTTGTAAAAGGCGAGAAATCTTTACTGCCAGCTCCTCCGCCACCACCAATTCCTCAAAATGCAACACCAGATGAGAAAGAGAGGTATAAAAAAATGATTTCAGAATACAAAAAACAGCATAAGATTGTTGAAGGAAAAGTAGTTGTAAAAGGTGAGAAATCTAATATTCCACCGCCGCCAATGTCCGATAAGATGAAACATAAAATAACAACTTATGTTAATCACTTAAGAAATGATAAATTTAAAGACTCAGAGGTTTTTTATGATTCTAAAAAAATAACTAGAGCAGAAGCTATTAAACTGGTTAAGACTGATGGTTTAATAGGTATGAAAACAGAAGAACAGCCTGATGGTTCACTAATTATCATCCTATCTCATAAACAAAGTAAAGGACCTTGGGCAGCTCCTGAGTACGATATACCTAAAACGGATTAACAACGGAACTAAAAACCAAATAAAAATCCCTTGCAGTTATATTGCAAGGGATTTTTTATGTTAAAGTTTGTAACAAAAAACACTTTTTAGCGTTCTAATAGTCTTAATATTATTTGTGTAACAAAAAACCACTATTATGCTAAAGCAATTCTTTATACTGTGTTCTGGCGCAGATGTTAATGTTTTAAAAACAGTTTCTAATGGCGAACAAAACAAATTTGTTGGTATTGGAGCAACCGTTTTTTTTACTGCAACAATGGCTTTTGTGGCATCAAGTTATGCCTTGTTTATTGTGTTCGATAATCCATTTATTGCTATAGGTTTTGGAGTACTTTGGGCTTTGTTAATTTTTAATTTAGATAGATTTATAGTATCAACAATAAAAAAACGAGATCATTTTTTAAACGAATTGCTCCAAGCTGCTCCAAGATTAATTTTGGCATTAATTATTGCAGTTGTTATTTCAAAACCTTTAGAGCTTAAAATATTTGAAAAAGAAATTAATCAGGTTTTATTAGAAGAAAAAAATGATTTAACATTAGTAAATCAAGGTCAGATAGCACAGCAATTCAATCCTAAAATTGAAGCTTTAAAAACTGATATAAATACATTAAAGACAGAGATTATTAATAAAGAAGCTAATGTTAATACACTTTATAGTACTTATATTACAGAAGCTGAAGGTACATCTGGCACAAATAAACTAGGAAAAGGTCCAGTTTATAAAGAGAAGCGCCAAAAACACGATGCAGCTCTATTGGAACTTAAAAATTTAAAAGAAACCAATGGAATTAAAATTAAAGCTATTGAAACAGAAATAGCACAATTAGAATTAACTTATAAAACAAATGTAGCCACTTCTCAGCCTATTATAGATGGTTTCGATGGATTAATGGCTCGTGTTAATGCTTTAAGTAAGTTACCTTGGTTGCCTTCATTCTTTATATTTCTATTGTTTTTAGCTATAGAAACATCGCCTATTTTTGCAAAATTATTAGCGCCAAAAGGGGAATATGATTTTAAAATTGAAGATCATGAAACTGCTGTAAAAAGTTTAGTTGAGCAACGTATAAAAGAACGAAAATTGGCTATAGCAACAGATTTTAAAGTTAACGATAAAATTTACAAAGAATTATCTGAAGAGCAAGAATTATACGATATTAGATTAAAGCAAGCTAGAGAGTTAATGAAGAAACAGGCTGAAGCTCATTATAAAAAACAAGAAGGCTTATTGTAGTAAAAACTTAATCTTTCCGAATACGTTTTAAATGTGCTTCTACATCTTTTGGTTTATGTATTACAATCGTTGAAGCTGGATATTTATCCATTAAATAAAGAGGTCTAATTGGTCTTTCTGTAAAATTACCTCCACAATTTGGACACACATTTTTAAATGTGTTTGTAGCACAATCTTTGCAATAAGTACATTCAAAAGTGCAAATCATAGCACCTTTAGAATCTGCTGCTAAATTTGTATTACAATGTTCGCAAGTTGGTCGGATTTCTAACATAAACTAAAATTTAATTCAATTTTTTGATTAAAATCTTGAGGCTTATAATTTCTTAACGTATTCTGTAATAATTACAATTCGAGTAGGACCAACTTTACCTTCTATAAAAGTTTCGTTTTCATGATCTAATCTAATATTTCTAACCGCAGTTCCTTGTTTTGCAATCATACTAGAGCCTTTTACTTTTAAATCCTTTATTAAAACTACAGAATCTCCAGTTTCTAAAACAACACCATTTACATCTCTGTGAATTAATTTACCTTCTTCATCTTCGCCTTCGCCAGTAGATTTTGCCCATTCTAAAACGTCTTCTTCAAAATACATCATGTCAACCAAATCTTGTGGCCAACCTTTGTCTCGTAAACGACTAAGCATACGCCAGGCTTGAACTTGTACGGCTTCGTTTTCGTTCCACATACTATCGTTTAAACAACGCCAATGATTTTCTTCGGTTTGTTCTGGATCTGTAATTTGAGTTACACATGTTTTACAAGCGTAAATTTGAGTTTTTAAGTTTTCTTCTCTTGCGCCTTCTAGTGTGAAAATTTGTAAGTGTTCATTGCTAGAACATAATTCGCATTTTTCACCACTTCTTTTCTTTAATTCGCGTTCAAAACTCATAGTTTATAGTATTTATTACAATATTAGTGATTATTTGATGAACAGAAGGATTTGGACTTTAAGTTTTGTTATGGAATTAAACCTTATCGTGAATTTTAGTATGCTTTCCGTTATTCCAAAATGTTAGTATATCTGTAGCAACTTGTGCGCCACTTCCAGAAGCAATAGCAAACTGACTTCTTCCGCCAGCTAGAGTTCCAGCAACATAAAGGTTTTTTGCAACTAAATGATTTTCGTTTTTAAGCCAAACTCGATCTTTTTCTATAGCGGCTTGTGGATGAGGTTCTAAATAGCTTTCTAGTCCATTAATATTAATAAGACTTGTGTAGCCAACTGCAACTACAACACGCATTGTCTTGTAAGTGTTTTTATTTGTTTTAACTTCAAAATAAGTTTTAAAGTTAGTTATACTGATTACTTTTTCTTTTTCAACTTGAAGTACTTCTGGATAAAGATGTTTAAGTTGTTTTTTTCCAGATTCTAAAAGGTCTCTACCTAAAGTTCCTGGTTCTAAACCTAATACATTGTTGAATAAAGCGTTTTGTAAATGAGATGTTTTTTGATGCGTAATAATTGCAACACTTTTAGATTTAGCAAAAGGTTTATTTAAACCAGATCCCAAAACTAAAGCACAAGATAATCCTGCTGCACCGCCTCCAACTATTAGCGTATCTAGCATTTATTTACCTTTACTTTTTAGTTCAATCTTTTTAGAAACTCTTAATATTTGGAGCAATAAAATAGCACAAAGTCCAGCTAAAATAGTAATAAGAGCAGATAGGCTTTTATCTTGAAAAGGTGATTCAAAATTAATAAGTGTTATGTTGTAGATTATTAATCCTACAGCAACTATAGTTAATATATATGTAAATACTTTCATGGTTTAAAAGCTTAAGCAAATAATATTTTAATGTTTTGTGCAAATAATTTTACGGCAATAGCTAATAATAATACACCAAAAATCTTACGAATAATACTAATTCCGTTTTGACCTAAAAATTTCTCAATGCGCTTAGATGTTTTTAAAACGGCATAAATTACAATAACATTTAATAGTACCGCAATTATAATATTTTGAATTTCAAATTCTGCACGTAAAGAAAGTAGTGTTGTTAAACTTCCTGGTCCTGCAATTAATGGAAATGCTAACGGAAAAACAGAAGCTGTTATTGGATTAGTTTCTTCTTCTTTATATAAAGTAATTCCTAAAATCATTTCTAGTGCAATAAAAAACAAGATAAAAGATCCAGCAACAGCAAAAGAATAGACATCTAAGCCAATAAGTTGTAACATGCTTTGTCCTAAAAATAAAAAAGCAATTAAAATTACACCAGCAATAATAGCAGCTTTTCCACTTTGAATATGACCTACTTTTTTGCGTAAATCAATAACTAAAGGTGTGTTTCCAATAATATCAATTACTGCAAAAAGTACCATAAAAGCTGTAAAAATCTGTTTTAATTCGAATTCCATAATTCTTTTTTTAATTTTCGTTGCAAAAGTATCTTAATATAAAGACTTTATTGTTAAATAAAAGTAAAGTTTCTCTAAATTTGTACCAAATAAAAAGGCTGTTATGTTTCAAATAGGAAAAACTATTGTTTCTGAAGAGATTATTGAAAACGATTTTATGTGTAATCTTTCCGCTTGTAAAGGAGCTTGCTGTATAAATGGAGATGCTGGAGCTCCACTTACAGTTGAAGAAGCTGACATTTTAAATGACATTTATCCTAAAATAAAATCATATTTACGTCCTGAAGGAATTACTGCTATTGAGTCTCAAGGAACATCTGTATTAAATTTTGGAGAATTAGAAACCCCTTTAATTAATAACGCAGATTGTGCTTATGTTATTTTTGACGAAAAAAATACAGCGCTTTGTGGTATTGAAGAAGCCTATAATCAAGGAGATATAACTTGGAAAAAACCAGTTTCTTGTCATTTGTATCCAATTCGTGTAAAAGAATATTCTGAATTTTCCGCGGTTAATTATAATAGATGGGAAATTTGTGATGATGCATGTAGTTTGGGTAAAGAATTACAAGTTCCAGTATACAAATTTGTTAAAGAAGCTTTAATTAGAAAATTTGGTAAAACTTGGTATAATGATTTATGCTCAGCAGCCGAAAAACATGTAAAAAAGGAAGAAATAAAATCTTAAAATCTCTTTCTTTTTTGTATTCTTATTTTGTAAGTGTATTTCTTATTTTTACAAATAATATTTTTTATTTCTTAGCTCAGCAAGTGTAAAATAAAGGTGTTACAGTCTTTGTTAAAAACTTGTTGAAAAGCTCTTTTCTTTTTTCAAAAATCAATCTAACTATTTCTGATATTTGTTAAACCAAAAAGCACATCAATTATTCTAGAGGATATTTTAAGTTAATTCTGGCAAATTAAATGTTTAGTTTTTAATTTAAAAGTCAGCATATTTTATACTTGCTTTTGGTAGAAATTTTAAGAAGTAAAAAGATGGAAATAACGCAAATTATTAAGAGAGATTATGAAACTAGTAGTTTTGTTTTAAACAAAATTACTAATGCTGTTGAAAAGGCAATGATGTCTGTTCAAGTAGGAACACGTAATGATGCGGAAAATATTTCTAATAATGTCTATAATAGCTTACTTCAGCTAAAAAACAATGAAGTAAACTACATTCCAACAGTAGAGCAGGTTCAAGATATTGTTGAAGAGAAATTAATGGAGAGCTCTTTTCCAAATGTAGCAAAAGCTTATATTCTTTATAGAAATGAGCAAGCAAGAAAAAGAGAAACTAATATTTTTGAAAAACGAATTAATTTTAAGCCTTTTGAATATCCACAATTATACGAATATGTGAACGCAATAAGACACTCTTATTGGATACACACTGAATTTAATTACACTAGTGATGTTCAGGATTTTAAAACAGGATTAAATGAGGTTGAACGTAGCGTTATAAAAAATGCAATGTTAGCAATATCTCAAATTGAAGTTGCTGTTAAAACATTTTGGGGAGATATTTACCATAAAATGCCAAAGCCAGAAGTTGGAGCTGTTGGAGCCACTTTTTCAGAAAGTGAAGTAAGACACCACGATGCTTACTCTCATTTGTTAGAGGTTTTAGGTCTAAATAATGAGTTTAAAGAACTTAAAAAGAAACCAGTAATGATGGAAAGAGTTCATTACTTGGAAACAGCTTTAAGAAATTCAAAAAGTGAGGATAATAAGGATTACGCAGAGTCTATTGTATTGTTTTCATTATTTATAGAACACGTGTCATTGTTTTCTCAATTTTTAATAATAATGGCTTTTAATAAACATAAAAATGTATTAAAAGGAATTTCAAATGTTGTAGAAGCAACATCTAAAGAGGAACAGATACATGGTGATTTTGGAATAGATATTATTAAAATTCTAAGAGACGAAAATCCAAAGTGGTTTGGTAAAGAATATAAAGAAACCACAACCAATATGTGTAAGCAAGCCTTTGAGGCAGAAAGCAAAATTGTAGATTGGATTTTTGAGAAAGGAGAACTAGATTTCTTACCTAAAAACGTTGTAAATGAGTTTTTGAAAAACCGTTTTAATAAATCTTTAGTTAGTATTGGATTAGAAAACGTTTTTGAGGTAGATGAAGAATTATTAAAAGAAACAGAATGGTTTGACGATGAAATTATTGGTACAAAACATGGCGATTTCTTTGTGAAAAGATCAATAGCATACACAAAAAGAAGCAAAAGTATAACTTACGAAGACCTATTTTAATTATGAGCGAGAACACCATAACCAACCAAAACCTAAAAGTCTCTAGTGCAAACGACCTTGTAGAGGCAAGAAAAAAAGCATTACAAGTTAGTAATGAATTAAGTAATCAACCAGAAATTGAGTGGTTAACAGAAAACAGTCGTAAGTTTTTAGAATCTGGATATTTAACAGATGGAATAACTCCAGAACAACGTATTAGAGATATAGCAGAAAATGCAGAACGCATCTTAAAGATTGATGGTTATGCAGATAAGTTCTATAAATATATGGCTGCTGGTTATTATTCTTTAGCTTCTCCAGTATGGTCTAATTTTGGTAAGCAAAGAGGTTTGCCTATTAGTTGCTTTGGTTCTCACATAGCAGATGATATGGGTGATATTTTATACTCGCAATCTGAAGTAGGAATGATGTCTAAACTAGGTGGAGGAACATCTGGATACTTTGGTAAATTACGTCATAGAGGTGCACCGGTAAAAAACAACGGTAAGTCTTCTGGTTCAGTTCACATTATGCAATTATTTGAAAAAATGGTTGATGTTGTAAGTCAAGGTTCTGTTAGAAGAGGTCGTTTTTCACCTTATTTACCAATAGATCATCCAGATATTAACGAGTTTTTAGAAATAGGAACAGAAGGAAATCCAATCCAAGAACTTACACATGGTGTTACTGTAGGTAATAAATGGATGGAAGAAATGCGCGATGGTGATGTTGAAAAACGTAAGGTTTGGGCTAAAGTTTTACAATCAAGATCAGAAATAGGATATCCATATATACTATTTAGAGATAATGCAAACAATAATGCTGCAGATGTTTATAAAGACAAAAACATGGAGATTTACGCAAGTAACTTGTGTACAGAAATCATGTTACCTTCTAATGAAGATTGGTCTTTTGTATGTTGCTTATCATCTATAAACTTATTGCATTATGATAAGTGGAAAGATACAGATGCTGTAGAAACACTTACATATTTCTTAGATGCTGTAATGGAAGAGTTTATTACGAAGTTAGATGTATTTAAAAACTCTGATGATCGTGATGATGTACTTACATTTAAATTTATGGAGAAAGCCTATAATTTTGCAAAAGAAAATAGAGCTTTAGGATTAGGTGCTTTAGGATGGCATTCATTATTACAATCTAAAATGTTATCTTTTGATAGTAAAGAAGCATTCGATTTAAATTATGAAATATTTAAATGTATTAAAGATAAATCATACAAAGCATCTGAAGAGTTAGCTAAAATGTATGGTGAACCAGAAGTATTAAAAGGATATGGACGACGAAATACAACGCTTAATGCAATTGCGCCAACAACTTCTTCTGCTTTTATTTTAGGACAAGTATCTCAAGGTATAGAGCCAATATGGTCAAATATTTATGTAAAAGATATTGCTAAAATTAAAACAACTATTAAAAACCCATTTTTAGTAAGTCTTTTAGAGGAGAAAGGAAAAAATACAGTAGATGTTTGGAGAAGTATTCGTGATATGGATGGATCTGTTCAACATTTAGATTTCTTTACAGAACATGAAAAGAATGTATTTAAAACATATCCTGAAATAGATCAATTAGATGTGGTATATCAAGCCGCTAGTAGACAAAACTTTATAGATCAAGGACAATCTATTAACGTTATGGTTCATCCAGATATGCCAACAAAAGATTTAAATAATATTTATGTTACTGCTTGGCAAATGGGCGTAAAATCTATGTACTACCAACATAGTATGAATGCAGCTCAAAAATTTAAACAAAAGAAAGAATGTACTAGTTGCGAAGGTTAAACCAAGCACATAGAATTAAATAATAAAAAGCTTCAATATTATATTGAAGCTTTTTTCTTATCACTTTATATGAAAGTAAACAAAATATTAGCTTCAAATGAAAAACGATTTTATAATTATTTAATAGATTCATTAGTAAAAGTCGTATTAGGAATTATAATAAGTGTAATAGTTGGACTTTATGCAAATTTCACAAATGATGTTAGTTTATATAATGTTATTGTTGAAGAAGATTCATATTTAAAATCTTTTTTAGAATCTTTAATAATTGGTGTTTTGTATTATACAGTAATAGAAACCTATACCGGTAAAAGTATTGGTAAATACATTACAAAAACAAGAGTGGTTTTAGAAGATGGATCTAACCCTGAATTTAGCGATGTTTTTTTAAGAAGCCTATGTAGGCATATTCCTTTTGATGCTTTTTCTTTTCTGGGAGAACCAGGAAAAGGTTGGCACGATAGCTTATCTAAAACCTATGTAATAGACGAGAAAAAACTCAAAGAACAAGAAGCAATAAAGGAGATTGATAATTTAGGAAAAGATATTCTTTAAAAAATCACCTTACCTTAAATGTATAAGTCGCTACTAAATCATTTTTAATAAAAAGATGTACATCGTAAAAACCTGGTGTTTTAAACTTATGCTTTAATGTTATTTTGTTATTCTCTATGAGAATAGGCTTTACTTGTGTCCTTTCAGATTGATAACCATTATCTACTACTAAATAAAAATCGGCTTTAGTTGTGTTTTTATTTAGAGTGAATTTAAAAATAGCATCATCTTTTGTGCTCAAATAAGAATGCATTTGTTTAGGAGAAATTAGTTGATTTAATTTTTCGTAGCCATTTCTATATATAATAGCTTCGTTTAAAAAAAAATTAAAGGTGTACGTTTCATTACCTAGTAAAAGCCATTTTTTATCTAATGGATAATGGGTTTTTGCAAACAACTTTGGCTCTGTAAAAAAGTAACCATCGCTATAATTAAATCTAAAATCCATTGTAATTAGATCTTGTGTTCCACTAGCCCAAGTAACATCTACTAAATACCATTTGTTATTTAGAAATACAGCATTCCAAGAATGGTTAGGCGTATTAAAATTCTCAACATCTGTTAGGCTGGATCTTCCAAAACCATGAATTATTTTACATTTTAAATTAGCAAAATAACAAAGCTCTTTTATTATATATGCATATCCAGTACAAATAGTTTTATTGTGCTTTAAAAGGTTCTTAAATAGCTTTGGTTTAAATGTTTTAATCCATTTGTTAAGTTTAATGCTATTACTTTTAAAACGATTTAGTTTAGCATCATGTAAATCTTGCAAATCGTAATCGTTTGCAATATTTGTTGCAACCCAAAAATAGATGGCTCTAAATTTTTCTGCATTAGTCTCTAGGTTATTAGTTAGATTGTAAGCTAGTTTTGGTAAATTTTTTATATCATTATTTTTATAAGCCATAGCAACACTATCGGCTTTTGTGAAATCTAGATGAATAAAATCTGATTTTTGAGCCTGTAACTGACATATAAAAAATAATGATATAAAGAGTTTAAGTAATTTCATTTTATAATTTACAAGAGTTATTTTCTATTACTTCTGTAAGGTTTTTCAGATCCAGAAGATGTTAAAATAACTTCAAATTCTTTTGCTTTCATAGTTATGTTTATAACTCGACTGGTTTCTGAAATTGTAACCTCTTGTGTTTCGCAACCAACATAACTAACCACTAAAATATCTCCTTTTTTAAGTGGTTTAGGGAATTTAAACGCTCCTTTTTTTGTAGTTGCAGTTCCAATACGTGTGTTTTTTAAAATAACATTGGCGCTATCTAAAGGACCATATTCATCGGTAATAACTCCAGAAACAATAATAGACGAATCTACAGATTTGGAAATTACTGTTGGAGTTTCTTGTGCAGTTACAAATTGACAACTTAATGTTGTCGCCACAATAATAGACATAATGGCAAAGCTCTTATTTAAGCTAAAAGCAAAATTTTGAGTCGTGTTTACGGAATTATTTACATCCGATTTTTTCTGAGGTGTTTTTAAAAGTGTTTTCATAATTTATATTATTTACATCAAATATAGATGGATATAAAAAGTTATGAAATCGCGATTGAGTAGGTTATGCGTTTGATTGAGTGAAGTATTGTTTTAGTTGAGGTAACTTATTAGTAAAAGAAGATAAAAGTGAATTGAAGATTATTCTATAATGAAAAAACACATCTAAATTTAGATGTGTTTTGATTCTTTTTAAGGTTCGTTTAACGGTTTTGTGTAAGATTAGTACTAAATAGAAAACCTCTATAAACATAACCAAAACTATTGTTAAAATAAATTAAAACCCATTTTTTGTTTATGTCACTTAAAACAAACAATTTATCGTTTGGATAAGCTTTTCCAATGACTTTAGAATTTTCAATATTTGGTCCAGACCTAATATTAAGATAGGTTTCCACTTTTGGGTATACTTGATTAACATCTTTAAAGTTATCAAGAGGACTTAATTCATCATAAATAACTAATGGCTTATTAGTATCGTTATTTATTATTTTAAAGATATATCCATCTTTATTTTTTTCTAATTTATTTGAACTATTTACATTGAATAACTTACCTAAATCTACATTTTCATACGAAAGCATCCCTAGATTTTTGTGTGTTGTGTTATTTAGTTCTATTACTTGATACGTTAATAATTCCTCAGTAGAAAGTGGTAGTAATAAGGTTTGAATATTATTACCACAATTAAAAACTTTTATATCTGAAATTGAAGTCTTTTTATCTGTTTCATATGTAAAATTTAGATGTGTTAAATAAAAATGATTATTAACTTTTAGCAATGCTTTTTCTTGAGTATCTATTAAAATCATTTCAAAAATCAAGTCTTCTCCAAATAATTTAAACACACTAAATTCAGCATAATCTTTTCTCTCATAATTAATATTTATTTGTTCACAAACAGAATTAATTATTGAAGAATTATTACTTACAGAAACATTTTTCTTGTTATTAAAATGATTTTGTTTTTTTTCCTTTTTACAACCAAATAAAACTATGCTAAAAAATATTACATATAAAATAGTATAATATTGAAAGTTTAACGTCACTCTCATACTTTTTTGATTTTAGTTCTTGTTGTTTTTAACGCTTTGGTCTTGTTTTCCATAAAATACAACCATAACTTTTCCAAGAATAAAATAAAGTACTAAAACTATAAGTCCTCCAATTAAAAAGCCATTTTCTATTAGTAGATCTAGCCCATAATTAAAATGAAAAAGAACTAAACAAATTATAAACTGAAGAACTGCGTAAGCAATATTACCTTTTGGGCTGTATCCAAATAGTCCAAGAAAATATGTTTTAGTTAATCCAAAAATTAAATGAGGCATTGCATTAACTAATAATGCACCAATAAAAAAATCTATTAAATTCATTTTATACTATTTTTAAGTTTTCTATTAAAAAATACATCCCAAAAAAACACACTATAAACCAAAATGTACTGTATGAAAAGTAATAATATGTTTTCTTTAAAATCTATTTGAGAATACGTATAATAGCTTAATACAACTATAAAACTCCAAACTATTACATAGTTATAAGTAGTAAAAACACTTAGAATTAATACTGTTGCTATATACCAAGGATGTACTGTTGTGGCTGTAAATAAATAAAAACTTAAGGCTAATAATAAAGATGTAATTAAAGTTTTAGGTTGTTGGTTTTTACGTAAAAAGGTAATTAGTAGTGTAAATAGTATAACGAGTATTGGTATTAATTTTCCAATTATTTTAATTTCGTTATAGCCTCTAAACCAATAACCAATTTCTCTAAAAACATAATATAAACTGGCATTAAACTCAAAATCACCAAACCACAATCCTATTGTTTTACTGTAATTGGCAATGAGTTCTTGAGATAAAAATGGTAAGAAACTAACAACTAATGTGAGAATAACTAAAATGTAAAAACTAATTAGTTTTATGAAATTAACTACAGTAAATTCTGTACTCTTTTTATGTTTTAAAAACCACCAAAAAAACACTGGTAAAAATAGTAGTGGAATTAATTTAACAGAAATTGAACAGCCTAAAAGTATTGCTGCTATAATCCACTTGTTTTTAAATAAGTAATATAAACTAGAAATTAAAAAGAAAACCATTACACTTTCAAAATGTAAGTTTCCAGTTAATTCAATTATAATAAATGGATTTAAAATATACCAAAAAATCTGTTTTGGGTTAATTTTTAAATGCTCTAACAGACGTTTCCCAAAATATAAAACACCTAAGTCAGCTATAATAATTAAGATTCTTAAAACAACTACGCTTCCTAAAATACTTTTAGAGCTAAATAAGGCTGCAATAAAAAAATACAATTGATTTATTGGTGGATAATTGCTAAAATGCATAGCACTTAACTCTCCCATATTTTTATAGAGTTCTTGTGCGTTTGCTATTGGAATAATTCCAGAAGCCATTATAGTATTTGGCGTTTGTAGATAAGGATTTAAACCTTCTAGAATTAGGCGTCCATCCCAAATAAAGCGGTAAAAATCTTGAGATAAATTTGGAACAGCTAAAATAAATAAGGCTCTAAATCCAAAAGCGATATAAGCTAGCTGTTTAAAAGTTAAATTTCCAAATTTTAAAACTAGTATAAAACCTAAAAACAGTATGCTGTATAGTGAAAACAGAAATGCAAATTGTTCGCGTTCTAATTGATATGCAAATAGTATATAAGCTATTACACATATTATAATTGGTAGTATTTGTTTTGATTTTAGTAACGAAAGTGCTTTCATAAATTATGAATTAGCAATTTAACTAAAAATAATAGAAAACAATTAGGCTTTAGAAGTTAAAGACTTAAAGAATACAAAACCAAACCCTATAGTTAACATGGCGTGAAATGGAAATAATCCAAAATCTCCGCCTTGATCTCCAACTATAAAAGCGCTATACATTCCAAACGCAAAGTATAGCATTAATATGCCTTCTATAATTACATTTAAAGATATGTTTTTGCGTAAGTATTTGTTGCCTTTCCAACTATCTTTTAACGAGCTAATGTTAAATTTTGGAGTACGAACAAATTCACTTCGTTTTCCAATATGTCCTTCTAAAACGGCAATAGAATTATGTAAAGAGAATCCCATAGCTATAGAGAAAAATGTAAAGAACATAACTACGTATTGTATGAAGTCTTTAAAGGTGTTTCCGTGATTTTTCTTGTACATTACCCAATAACAGATAAAGAATATAAGTGTACTAGCCACAAAGAAACTCATTACCAAAAAGTAGTTTTTTAAGTGTGCATATTCATTTTTAATATATAGCATTGGAATACTTAAAATTCCAACTAACAATACATTTAAAAACATTGTACTATTTAGTAAGTGTAAAACACTATGTATTTTAGTTTTTAAAGATAGATTACTTTTTAAAACGCGTTTAGTCATTTTTCTAAAGTTCTCTGCGCCACCTTTGTTCCAACGGAATTGTTGAGATCTTGCTGCACTAATTACTACTGGTAATTCTGCAGGTGTAGTAACATCTTCTAAATATTTAAAATCCCAACCTTTTAATTGCGCTCTATAACTTAAATCTAAATCTTCAGTAAGTGTATCTCCTTCCCAATTTCCAGCATCTATGATACAGGTTTTACGCCATATCCCTGCTGTTCCGTTAAAGTTTATAAAGTGTCCTTTAGAGTTTCGTCCAACTTGTTCTAGGCTAAAATGCGCATCTAAAGCAAAAGCTTGAATTTTTGTTAAAATAGAATAGTCTCTATTAATATGAGACCAACGTGTTTGTACAACACCAATTTTATCATCTTTAAAATAAGGAATAGTTAGTTTTAGCCAATCTGTTTTTGGTAAGAAATCTGCATCAAAAATGGCAATATATTCACCTTTAGCTATTTCTAAACCTTCTTTTAAAGCTCCAGCTTTAAAACCTTGTCGATTAGTTCTAGTAATATGTTTAATATCTATACCTTCTTTTGCTAATTGCTCTACGTGAGCTTTTGTAGAAATTACGGTTTCGTCTGTAGAATCGTCTAAAACCTGAATTTCATATTTATCTTTTGGATAATCTATTAGTTTAATATTTTCTAAAAGTCTATCCATTACATAAGCTTCGTTAAAAACTGGTAATTGAATAGTTACAAAAGGAATTTCGTCTAGATTATCTAAATTAAACTTAGGTGAATTATCTTTTATTTTTTTTGCAGAAATATAATTAAATAGTAAGTTTAGCTGAGCTAAAGCATACATAAAGATAAGCACTAATGCTATAGAGTATATTAAAATAATAACGAACGCAAAATTGTAAATTACGTCGTTTGGATCTGGTAAATTCACTTCTTAAAACTATATTTAAAAATCCAACCTAAAATTTTTATTCCTGCAAATATAGTACCTTTTACCGTACCTGAAACTTTTGAGACACCAATTCTGTTTTTATACCTTAATTCTACCTCTTTATAAGTCATTTTTTGCTTTAAAACTTTAAGTTGCATTTCTACAGTCCAACCATAGGTTTGGTCTTGCATATTTAACTCTAGTAGTTTATTATATTTTATAGCTCTAAATGGTCCTAGATCTGTAAACTTGGCATTAAAAAAGAGTTTCATTAAAAAAGTAGCTAACCAATTTCCAAATACTTGTTGAGGTGTCATAGCACCAGTTTCTCGATGTTTTTTAACTCTTGCGCCAACTACAAAATCTATGTTTTCTTCTAAAATAGGCGCAACAACTTTTGTTAATTCTTCTGGGTAATCGCTATAATCACCATCAAGAAAAACAACAATATCTGGTTTTGGTTCTAAATTTGAAAGATATTCTAGACCTTTAAGACAAGCATAACCATAACCGCGATTATTTTCTGTTAAAACTGTAGCGCCAGCTTTTGTAGCATTTTCTAAAGTTAAATCGTTTGATTTATTATTAACCACAATAATCTCGTTAACAATAGTAGGAATTTCAGCAATAACCTTTGCAATAGAGTCTTGCTCGTTATAAGCTGGAATAATCACTTTTATATTGGTCATTTTAGATCACTTAAATTATTTTCTTTTTTAAAGGACTCTAAATCTGTCCATACTTTTATTTTTTTTCCTTTTGAAAACTTTGCAGCCGAAACTAATTCTTCTTTGTGGTACATTAAGCAATAACCATTTTTTTGATTATTTTTTAATTGACATCTATGATTTACACGTTCCATATTATCATAAAAAAGCCACCAATCTTGTTTTTTACCTTGTTTAAAATGGCCTTCTTTTTGCTTATGTCCTTCTTCAGAAAAATAATACCAATAATTGGTTTCTAATCCGTTTTTAAAAGTGCCAAATTTACTTTTTTTTCCGTTAGCATAATAGTATGTCCAAAAATTGATTTTTAAATTATTTTTGTAATTACCTTGATTCTTTATTTTTCCTGAACTAAAGTATGATTTCCAGTAACCTACTTTTAGATTTTTCTGAAAATTACCTTGATTCTTTATTTTTCCGTTATTGTAATATTCTTTCCAGAAACCTTCACGTTTATTATCTCTTGTTAAACCTTCAGAAACAATAGTGTTATTGATAGAATAGGTTTTAATGTAACCATTTTTCATTCCATTATTAAACTGACTACTTTCTATAAGTGTACCGTTTTTATGAAACGTTTTCCAAAATCCTGATTTTTTATTATTTAGATATTCTCCGCTTTCTGAAACATTTCCATTGTTATGGTAATATTTCCAATAACCATTTTTTAAATTCTGTTTATAAAAACCTTCAGATTTTAATGTGTTGTCTATATAAAATGTTTTCCAATAACCCGATTTTATACCTAATTTAAAAGAGCCTTTTTCTTTTACAATACTATCTTGATAATAAAACGTCCAATGCTCAGATTTTTGATTCCTATCTAACCAGCCGTGAGATTTAATACTATTATTATTAAATCTATTTATTTGATACTCTTTTTGAGCCAAGCAGAATGTTAAGCTAAAAAATAATAAGAGTATTGTTATAAATTTCATTTTTAAAAATTACTTTTTATTAAGTAAATCCATTAAATCAACATCATTTCCTAAAAGAATTTCTGTTGGATTAATACGTCCATCTTCTGGGCCATTTTCTAATTTTAAGACACCACGCGGACAAACCGCACTACAAACACCACAACCAACACAACTTGATCTTACAATATTTTCGCCTTTTTGAGCATAAGCTCTAACGTCTATTCCTTGCTCGCAATACGTAGAACAATTTCCACAAGATATACATTGTCCACCATTTGTAGTAATTCTAAAACGTGATTTAAAACGTTGTACAAAGCCTAAATATGCTGCTAAAGGACAACCAAATCTACACCAAACTCTATTTCCAAAAATTGGATAGAATCCAGTTCCAATAACTCCTGCAAAAACTGAACCTATTAATAAACTATAAGCCGTTTGAATAGAAGATACTTTTATACCTAAAACAGTTCCTGTTTCTGCAAAGAAGCTAAACAAAGTTAAACCTGTCATTATTATTGCAAATAATAAAACACTATGTATTAAGTAACGTTCTACTTTCCAAGAAAACAATGATTTACTTGAATGTTGTCTGTAGGGATCTCCTAATGTTTCTGCTAATCCACCACAACCACAAACCCAAGAACAATACCATCTTTTGCCAAAAAAATAGACCATAATTGGAACAATAACTAAGGTTAACACAATTCCCCAAACTAAAATAAATAAGCCAATTCCACCACTTGTAAGTAGCTCATTTAAATTCCATTTAAAAAAGAAATCATAGTCTAAAGGAAAGGCGTTTTTAAAATCGTAATAAGGCATTTGTAAGCGTACCATAATCTCAGGAATTATAAAAGCAAATACAATTTGAAAAAACAAAACAGATGTTGTTCTAAAAACCTGATAGATGTTATGTCTGTATTTTATGTACATTCTAACTGCCATAACTGTCATAACTACACAATACATAAAACCATAAACAAACCAATGTCCCGCAAGATTTCCGCTTAAAAATTCACTAATTGGATCTACTAAAAACGTCCAATTTGTGGCGTATTCTGACCCAAAATAAAGTACAATATAAAACGATACTAAAAAGAAAAATACCAACCAGCCAATCCAACCTTTATTAGTTGAGCATTCATGATAGATACCATTATTTTTTATGCCTTTTTTTCCTAATAAAATAACGTTTGGCAAAATGAACATTAAGGCGCCAATAATTCCTAATCCAAAAGTTAAAAACCACATTAACCCTTTGTTTTCTGGAATAAAACCTACAGCTGATTTTTTCCCAATTAAAGCAGACATATCACTTGGTTTGGTATAGATTTTTTTGCCCCATTCTTTATTTTTAATGTGATATTTGTTGGCTTCTGTAATAGCTTTTGCAATTACAGGCGACAAACTCTGCATGCCATTAAAAGTTTTGTTGTAGACTTTATCTTTTAAGTCTAGGATAAAAACCTCACTCTTAATATTTTTTTCTCCAATAACGTTTTTAAATGTTGGTGCATCTAATTGATACGTTCCTAGAATTGGTAATACTGAAAAAATTGCCAATCCAATAAAGAAAATAATTAGACCTGTTGTTTTGATTGCTTTCATTTATAATTCGTTTTAATTCCTACGGAAATAGAAACTTATATATTGATTAATTTTATTTAAAAATGACTGAGATTAAGCTTTTGAAAAGATCCGTTTCCAACTTTTCTTTACTGGCACTATTGACGTTCCAAATTCTGAGTCGTAAGTTGTAAGAATTTCATTCTCATACTGTTTGTAAAACTCTGGATCGAAATTAGCATCTTTTAGATGCGTCATTATATAATCCATATCTCTTTTTTCGGTTAGCCATTTGTCGAATATTTCGTGACGCATTCTAATTCCAAACGTATTAATGCCCAAAAACAACTTAGTCTCTTTATTATAAGCAACTGTAATACAAATATTTTCTTTGGAGTGTCTCCAATGGAAGTGTTGTTCGTCTTCAGATTTATGTCGTTCACTAAAAACCCAACCATAGGTTTGGTATTCTACATCTAGAAATTTGGCTGAATTAAACCAATGTCCTGGTTTGTATTCTGTTTTATTATTACAAATAGTTTGAGCTATAGTTTCGCCCATCATTCTTCCTGTGTACCAAACAGCTTCAATTGGTCTACGATTTCCAATAGCTTCGTGTTGCTCGGCACAATCACCAATAGCATAAACATCTGTAATATTAGTTTCTAAAAAACGATTTACTTTTACGCCTTGACCAATTTCTATATTAGAGGTTTTTAAAAAGTCTATATTTGGTGAAACACCAGCGGTTAAACCAACTACATTACAAGAAATTTCTTCTCCTGTTTCTTCTATAATTACAGATTTTACATTACCGTTTTTATCTGAGACAATTTCTTTCAAATTAGTTGATAAACGTAAGTCGATATGATGATCTAAAATATGCTCATTAATAAGACTACTTTCGCCTTTAGGTAAAACACCATTCCAAAAACTGGCTTCTCGTACTAAAAAAGTAACAGGAATATCTCTAGAACGTAACATCTCTGCTAATTCAATACCAATTAATCCGCCACCAACAATAACTGCACGTTTACAAACTGTATTATTTGGAGCTAATTTCTCTAATTTTTCTAAATCTTGCTTATGATACATTCCAATAGCACCATTTAAATCTTGTCCTGGCCAACCAAATTTATTAGGTTTACTTCCCGTAGCAATAATTAATTTGTCGTAACTAAATTGTTCTCCAGAAGCAAATTCTAAGGATTTAGAAACTGTATCTATGTGCTTTACAAATCCTTTTTTTAATTCTAATCTGTTTTTTTTCCAGAAAAAAGCTTCATAAGGTTGTGTGTGCTCAAACTTCATGTGTCCCATATACACATACATTAATGCAGTACGAGAAAAGAAATATTCTGTTTCAGCTGAAATTATGGTTATTTTTTTATCGGAATTTTTTCTAATATGTCTTGCAGCAGTAATTCCTGCTATACCATTTCCAATAATTACAATATGCTCCATAAAAGACTGGTTTAGTTAGTTTGTAAACTAATTTACAGCCTTTTGGTCGAATGGTTTGTTAATTCCTTAACAAAGATTTAAAAATAAATGTAAGTTCTAATTGTAAAGACGACTTACCTAACGTTAAAACGCTTTATTATAACTTAAATATATTATGAAAAACCTTTTTTTTATTACCATAGTAAGTTTATTTACGCTACAAAGCTCAGCACAAAATTTAGATCAATTTTTTAATTCATCGGATGTTTTTTTTAAAACCTACGTAAAAAACGGTCTTGTAGATTATAGTAGTATTAATAAAAACGATTTAAATACTATTTTAGAAAATGCTTCAAAAATAACGGTTATTAAATCTGATGTTAAAAATTTTCAAGCTTTCTGGATTAACGCTTACAATTTAACAGTAATTAAAAGTTTGTTGGATAATATGCCAATAAAATCACCTTTAGATAAAGCAGGTTTTTTTGATAAAAAAACTTATCATTTAGCAGGAAAACAAATTACATTAAACGATATAGAACATAAATTATTGAGAGCTAATTTTAAAGATGCGCGTTTCCATTTTGTCTTAGTTTGCGGTGCTTTAGGTTGTCCGCCTTTAATTAGTAAGGCTTATTTGCCAAGTACTTTGGATACTCAATTAACAGTGCAAACTAAAAAAGCTATAAATGGTTCTTTTTTACAAGTGAAGGCAACTAAAATTCAAGCATCAGAAATTATGAAATGGTATAAAGAAGATTTCACAATGAATGGTAAAACTGAAATAGATTTTATAAACAAGTATCGTACAGAAAAAGTACCCGAAAAAGCTAAGATCTCATATTTTCCATATAACTGGACGATAAACAAACAGTAATTAATTTTCAATAACAAACAAATTATACTAATGACAAAACTAACCATAGTATTTCTATTCCTTATAGGCTTTTCAGTTTTTGCACAAGAAACAGAAGAATCTGAAACCACAGAAGTTGTAAAAAGTAATATTCAAGAATTTACACCAAGTAAACTGTTAAGTAAAGGGCAATGGGATATTAAATTTTTTAATAGTCTTTATACACAAACCAAGCAGACAGCCGAAAGAAGTCAGGCGCAAGATATAGATAGACAAAATTTCTTTACAAATACAACGGAAATCTATACAGGAGTTTCTAACAATTCACGTATAAATGTAGGTTTAATATTTCAGGTTCGTGCTAATAATTATGGCGGGCAAGATGCTTTAAGTGTCTTTAATTTTGAAAACAATTTAATAGATTCAAGAAGTGGATTAACTACTATAGCGCCATCTATTAGAGTGCAACCATTTGCTAGTATTTCTAATTTCTCTTTTACAAGTTCCGTGTATTTACCAGTTTTTAAAGACGAACCAAATGCTACTTATTTAGATAAACGAAGCATTTTTTGGGAAACTAAATTTTTCTACGATAAAACTTTTGGAGGCGATAACTGGCAAATTTTTACAGAAGTAGATTTTGGGTTTGATTTTGGTCAATCTAAAAAAGAAGCTGAAGAAAATGGAGACAATGTAAATACAGGCGAACGTTTTGCAAACAATAGTATGGTATTGCCGTTAAGTGCTTTTTTAAGTTATTTTCCGTCGAGTAAGTCAACAATATTTGTAAATGCACAACAAGCATTTAGAATAGATTTAGGAAACGATTTTGAACAAAACTATACACAATTAGGTTTTGGTGGAAAATATCAAATAACAGATGTATTAAATTTAGAAGCTTCTTATGGTAAAATTGTAAGAGGTGTTAATTTTCAAGGTTTAGGTAATACATTTAGCCTAGGAGTTAGAGCTTTATTTTAGTTAGAAATTTCTCAGATATTAGTTAAATAAGAAATAAAGATATTCAGTCTGTTTTAGATTGAATATCTTTAGTGTTTAATAGAATTATATGAAATTATTTACTGCGATCCTTTTTGTTGTTTTATTTCAGTCTTGTACTAGTCAAGTTGAAAAAATTAATGGTGTTAGTTTTGTAGCTGCATCAGATTCTATTTCGAACAAACATGTAAAACCAGTAAAAGCAATACATGCAAATTATGCGTCTTTAATGCCTTTTGCATTATTAAAAGCTATAGATTCTTCTAATATTTATTATAATCCAAAACGTCAATGGTTTGGAGAAACTGAAGAAGGGTTACAACAATATTCTAAATGGCTTAGGAAAAGCAATATTAAGCTTATGGTAAAGCCTCAAATTTGGGTTTGGAATGGCGAATTTACCGGAACTATAAAAATGACAAACGAAGCAGATTGGGAAAATTTAGAAAAAACATATTCTAAGTTTATTCTGGACTTTGCAGGAATGTCTCAACGTTTAAATGCAGAAATTTTTTGCATAGGAACAGAGTTAGAGCAGTTTGTAAAACACAGACCAGAATACTGGAAACAACTTATTTTAGACATAAAAAAAATCTATAAGGGGAAACTAACATATGCTGCAAATTGGAACGAATATGAAAAAACATCTTTTTGGAACGATTTAGATTTTATAGGTATTGATGCTTATTTTCCATTAACCGAAGAAAAAACACCAAGTTTTGAAGCTTCTATGGAAGGTTGGAAAAAACACAAAACAATTATTAAGAGTTATTCAGATAAGTTTAGTAAACCAATTCTATTTACAGAATTTGGATACAGAAGTGTAGATTATGCAGGTAAAAAACCTTGGGAAACTAGCCGAATAAAAAATAGTGTTAATCTTGAGGCACAAACCAATACTACAAAAGCTTTATTTGAAACTTTTTGGCATGAACCTTGGTTTTCTGGCGGATTTGTTTGGAAATGGTTTCATAATTACGAAGCTGTTGGCGGTATAAACAATAATAGATTTACACCTCAAAACAAACCTGCGGAAGCTATTTTAAAAACTTATTATTCTAATGAAAACTAATAAGTGTTTTCTTTTTTTTGTTTTACTAATCTCTAGTTTAGCTATAGCTCAGGACAACTTAGTTTTTTCTTTAGAAGTACAAGGAAATAAGAAGCTAAAATCTTCTTTTGTAAAAAAGATAGCTAAAGTTAAAGCTGGGCAAATTCTAGATTCTGTTGTTATAGAAAAAGATATTAAACGTTTAAAAAGATTACCTTCTATATCTCACGCTTATTATCAAGTCTTTAAGTCTCACGAGAATTTTTATAAAGTTTTTTATACTATTGAAGAAAATTTCACCATAATTCCATCTGTAAATGTGTACACTTCTAATAACAATGAATTTGCATATAGATTAGGTTTGTACGAATTTAATTTATTTGGTAGAAATATAATTTTTGGTGGTTTTTACCAGAAAGATGTTTATAGTAGTTATGCTATAAACTTTAGAGCACCATACTTATTTTCTCGCAAATTAGGACTTGCAGTTAATTTTCAGGATTTAACCACTCAAGAACCTGTGTTTTTTAATAATAGTTCTGCAGATTATAGATACCAAAACACCTCTCGAGAGGTTTTAGGATTATACGAGTTTAATTTTAAGCACAGAATGGAACTTGGGTTTAACTTATTTACTGAATATTATAAATACAAATCTGGTGCTACAAGTAATGAAGTTCCAAAAGCTTTAAGGCAAAATAAACATTTAATAAAAGGAATTTACGAGTATAATAATTTAGATTATAATTACCAATATGTATCTGGATTTAGAAGTGTTTTTAATGGCCAATACGTTGGTGTAAATGGAAATTCTGAATTACCAGAATTTGTTATTGCTTGGAATGATGTTATGTATTTTAAACGAGTTGGCTCCAAAGGAAATTGGGCTAGTAGATTACGTATTGGATTTTCTAGTAATATAGAATCTCCTTTTTCTCCTTTTGCCGTAGATAATAACTTAAATATTCGTGGTGCAGGAAACACTATAGATAGAGGAACTGGCGCATTTGTATTAAACTCAGAATACAGACATACTTTATTGGAAAAAGATTGGTTTGTATTACAAGGAAATACTTTTATAGA
This sequence comes from Aurantibacter sp., assembly GCF_042094015.1. Lineage (NCBI taxonomy): Bacteria > Pseudomonadati > Bacteroidota > Flavobacteriia > Flavobacteriales > Flavobacteriaceae > Aurantibacter > Aurantibacter sp. Next base: position 26,877 of record NZ_JBELDZ010000015.1, read on the forward strand.
TGCAGGAACTTGGCGAAATCCAGGCGGAAAATTAAACGATTTTAGTAAAGCCGATAATATTAGGATTAATCCAGGTTTAGGTTTACGCTTTATGCATAAAAGTATTTATAATGCTATTTTTAGAATAGATTATGGTGTTGGTATTACAGAAAACGATGCCAAAGGTTTTGTTTTTGGTATTGGACAGTATTTTTAGGTGATTTCGTTTAACGTGCTTGTGTAAGCAACCAACTTACTAAAAATTAACCGAACCATTGGGAATTCCGCAGGAATTTCCAAGTAGGCAAGTCACAAGCAATTATTTTTGCACGTTGTTGTAGGTAGTTTTTATATTTTAAAATTCATAAAATTAAGAGATAAAAATAATGACAATGCCAACAGTCCAATAGCGATATATTCCCAAAGTTTAAATTTATCCAATTTATTTCTCATTTTAATTAATCCAATGAATATTAAAATCAGAAAAAGTATATAAAGTATTGGCAAACTTGTTCGTGAAAAAGAGTCAGTAAGTGATAGTTCAGAGAATATTTTGTTATATCTACAAAGAAGTAGAGAAGAAGTCCAATAGGTATTGAATATCCGAATACAATTTCATTTTTCCGATTTTTAATTAGAGCAAATGTTGTAATTACTGAAAAAAGTCCTAAAATGAGAAATCCTTTAAACTTCCAAGCTATTCCAACGAATGTTTTTTTTCCAATTCAATACCAAACACAGATAGTGCAATCCAATAAGCAAATAAAGAAAAACTCAATATTCCAATTGCGCTGAAAACAATAATTAATGTAATGCGAATATTTCTGATATGGTTGTTCATCAAATTACCTACAACAAGATGATATGAATACGTTTTAATGTTTTATATCAGCAGTTAAACGAAGTTCGACTAAAAAAATAACAAAGTCAAGTTATTTATTCTTAACAAAAACTAATTTGTTTTTTCTTTTTGTGTTTTCCCTTTTGTCTAGCTCAAATTTCCCAATAGATTTAATTAAAGGTGTTAGTTTTTCAAAACCATAATTTCTAGAATCAAAATTTGGTTGCTTTTTTTGTAGTAAACTACCAACATCACCTAAAAAAGCCCAGCCATCTTCGTCGGATAAATCTGAGATTGTAGCCGCTATTAATTTAATTACTTTAGGTGTAATTTTATCTACGCTATCTTTTGTGTTGTCTTTTGGGTTAGTGCTTTCTTTCTTTTCGGTTTGCTTTCTAATTATTTCTATATAGATAAACTTATCGCAAGCCACTATAAAAGGATTTGGTGTTTTTTTCTCTCCAATTCCAATAACTTGTTTTCCCGCTTCTCTTAATCTGGTAGCTAGTTTTGTAAAGTCACTATCGCTAGATACTAAGCAAAAGCCATTTACTTTTTCGGAATACAGAATATCCATAGCATCTATTATCATGGCAGAATCTGTGGCGTTTTTACCTGTAGTATAGGCGTATTGTTGTATTGGTGTAATGGCGTTTTCTAATAATAGATTTTTCCATTTAGATAAATGTGGACTGGTCCAATCGCCATAAATTCTTTTAATTGTTGGATTTCCGTATTTAGCAATTTCCTGCATCATTTCTTTAACATGTGCAGATGGAATGTTGTCTCCATCTATAAGTACTGCTATATTCATAATATATGTTGTGTTGGTTTTTTTATTAATTCGTAATTACGTTTAATAAAATTGTTCTACTAAGTTAGTTGAAATAAATAAGAATACAACTTTTAAGCTATATGCTTCTTATAATACGTTAACAAATCATTTGCAGAAGCTCCAAGCCATTTTTTTACGTAAATAGTCCAGAAGTGGTATTGTAGTTTCCAAACGCCATGACGTTCGTATAAACGTGCTGAGGTTATAATCTCTTGTTGGATCACTGTAAACTCTTTACGTGCGTAAAGTTCGTTAATTAATATGTTGTCTTCGTAAATAGTATAAGCCTCGTTAAAACCACCTATTTCTTCAAATAATGCTTTTGTAATAAACTGACTTTGATCGCCTCCACGACAAGCACGCCAAGAAAATTGAGTTAACCAACTTGCTAAACGTAGCCACCAATGGTTATTGTTAAAGCGTAAACGAAAACAACCTGCTAAATTGTTGTTATGATATTCTTGAATAATTAACGCATCGTATCTGTTTGGAGGAAAAGAATCTGCATGTAAAAAGTATAAAATAGTTCCTGTAGCTATTTTTGCACCAGCATTCATCTGTTTAGCTCTTCCTTTTTCTGTGGTAATTAATTTTATGTTTAATCTGGTGTTTTTTATAATAGTAGTGGTTTGGTCTGTGCTTCCGCCATCTACTACTATAATTTCTGCTATGTTTTCTAAGGCAGCATTATCTATTAAATGATACAATAAATCTTCAATAGTTTCTGCTTCGTTTAAAACAGGGATTATTATAGAAATTCTACTCATTTAAATCCCAATTATAAGTCATATAACTTTTTTTAGCTTTAGATGATATTTCGATTTCAGAATATTGATTTAAGAAATTTATGACATCGCCATTTTGCTTAAAATCTTTAGAAAACCATTGGAATATTTTAGAGATTTCAATGTTATTGGTGCTAATTTTATTTCTATTAGAATCTGATAAAAATTCTTTAGTTGCATTGGTTAATTGCTCATCAAGATTAAAAGCTGTAAATGCTTTGTTTTGAAGTTTAGGACAAGAAAATGAAGCACATACAATAGCAAAATGAATTCGTGGTTCATCCATTTTTCTAAGTACTTTGTGTTCTATGTCGTTTAAATTTATCCATTTATCTCCAAATTTCCATAAACGTTGATCCCATGGGTTTTTAATGTCTTTTATGGTTTTTAGTGGATAATTTCTAATAATTAAATCAATAGTTAATGCATTATATGCATTTATCCAATACGCTAGTTTGTCTGCTTTAGTCCAATTTTCTGTAGGTGTATATTTACTTAACAAAGCAATGTAATCTCTTAATGTTTTAGCGTTGTTTTTAAAACCTTTATAACTAACTAAACCGTTTTGTGTTACAAGTTTTTTAAGAAGCTTATTAAAAATACTATGATCAAATTTTTCAATTGCTACTAGTTCAACAGTTTCAGAAATACCATTGTCATCTATTGTTCCATCAGTTACTAAACTTATTTCTGTGGAATTATTATCTGTAGGAGTTTCTATTTCTTTAACTGTAGTTTGCGCTGCTACTATAGCAGTTTTCTTAGAACCACACGAAGTGATTAAGATTACTGTTAATATATAGATTATCTGTTTCATTTTTTGTTGAAAGGATATAATTCTTGACCAATAAAATCTTGAGGAAATTGGTCATCTTTTGGAAAGCCTAACTCTATATCTTTTCCATTATACGGTACGTAATTGGTTTTAAAAATATAATCCCAAAGACTTAATGTAATCCCAAAGTTCATTCCTTTTGGTAAATGTTTTGGTAACTCTTTTGCGTGATGCCAAATATGCATTTTAGGATTATTAAAAACGTATTTAAAAACACCATAATCCCAGCCTAGGTTCGCATGATTTAAATGGCCAATAGTAATGGCAAAAAAGTGAACTATTGCCACATCTTTAGCCGTAAAACCACCAATTATAGCTAATGGAATATATAAAAAGCTTTTATAAACAATTGGTTCCATCCAATGGTAACGTAAATGAGCAGCAAATCCCATTTGTTTTACACTATGATGTACTTTGTGGAAATTCCATAAAAAAGGCACGCGATGTAATACGTTATGTGTTAACCATTGTACAAAATCGCTTACTATAAAAAAAGCAAGTAAACTCAATAGCTTTGGGAATTTACTAATGTCTATTATTTGAAATGATTTTAATTCTATACCAAATTGATTTAAAAAAGTGTCAAATAGAGTAGCGGTAGCATTAGAAAGTGCTATAAGGATAATTAAGTTCAATAGAAAAAAATTAAAGAACATGTAAAATGTATCTAACCAAAAATCTTTTCTAAAAACAGGTTGGTTTTTACGCCAAGGAAAAACCAATTCTAAAATAAAAACAACAACAGAAATTAAAATTAATCCGTAAAAAAAATTATCCCAATTAGAATTTAATAGGATTTGATTTTTAAGGTAATTCCAATAACCAGAATAAGAGTTTTGTATGATTTCTATAAGATTTCCCAATGCGTTTTTATTTATAATTAAGTCGAAGCTTAAAGATAAACCTTTCAGTCAAAAACTAAGTTAACTAATAATTAAAAAAACCTGTAAATTTTGAACTTACAGGTTTTAAATATCTATCAAGAATTTATTATCTATTGATTAGCAACATCCGCCACCATCATAATGATAAGTAGATTCGCTAAAGAAGATATCGTCTCTACCTAAATCCTTTAAAGCTTGTGCTGTTTTATCGCAAATAGCGATAGGTTGGTTTTTAAGTAGAATATGTCCTTTTTTATCATCAAAATAATCTTCATCACCATAATAAATAGCAGATTTACCTGTAAAGATACAAGGTCCATCTTCTGGCATTGGATCTTTAATAGCTGCTATTTCTATAGATTCTATATAAATTAATTCGTCTGTTGGGTAATTTTTAGGATCTAAAATACGATATGGTTTTCTTGCTCTAATCTCTATCGTTCCAAAACCAACATCTGTTAATGCTTTTACATAGTCTGCAATTGGTAAACTTCCGCTTAAGCATAAAGCACGTAATCTATCGTCGTTGCGTAACGTATCATTCATTGGTTGCTCACAAGTAGGATCACTCATAACCAATTTTCCATTAGGTTTTAAAACACGATACATTTCTTCAATAGCTTTCTTTAAGTCTTCAGCTTTAAAAATATTAAATAGACAATTTTGAGCAGCAACATCTATAGAGTTGTCTGGCACATTTAGGTTTAAAGCATCTCCTTTTACTAAGTCTACAAACTCACTTTTAAACCAATCGTTTTGTTCTTCGGCAACTTTAAAGTTTTTACGAGAAGCTTCTAACATTTCATCTACTACATCTACACCAATAACGCCACCTTTTACACGGTTAAAATATGAGAATTGTAATAATTCCATTCCGCCACCAACACCAACGTAAAGCATTTTTGGATTATTAGATAAGTCTCTAGCGTGAACTGTACTACCACAACCGTAGTTCATTTCTTGCATTATTGTAGGTATTTTTAAACCAGGCAATTCCCAAATTGGGTTTGTTGTACAGCATAATCCAACATCTGGAGTTAATGCTGCTTCTTTGTACAAATTATTTGTTGCGTCTAAGTAACTCATTTTATATAAACGTTTTTAGTATAGTGATTAAAGTGATTTTATTAATTCTTTAAATAAAGTAATCATTTCTGGTTCTGCTTTTGTTGCCATTGCAATAATTTCAGCAATGTCTACAGGTTTTAGATTATCTGGATCACATTCGTCTGTTAAAACTGAAATAGCTGCTACATTTAATTTTAATTGATTAGCAACAATAATTTCTGGAACTGTACTCATTCCGACTGCATCTGCTCCAATAATTTTAAGCATTCTATATTCTGCTCTTGTTTCTAATTGTGGTCCAAAAACACTAGCGTAAACACCTTTATGTAAATTAATATTATTAGCTTTTGCTATAGCATTAAACTTAGTATTAATACTTAAACTATATGGTTGACTCATATCTACAAATCGTTCGCCATATTCTTCAACACCTTTAAATGCTAACGGTGAATTTCCTTGTAGATTTATATGATCTTCAATAAGCATTAATTCACCTTTTTTAAAGTCTAAATTAATTGCTCCCGAAGCATTAGACACTAAAAGGGTTTTAATACCAAGCTCTGCCATTACACGAACTGGATATGTTACATCTTGTAATGTGTAGCCTTCATATAAATGAAAACGGCCTTGCATTACAATTACCGTTTTTCCTTCTAGTTTTCCGTATATTAATTTTCCTTTATGAAACTCTACAGTTGCTGTAGGGAAATTAGGAATATGATTATAACTTACTTCTTGTATAATCTCCAATTCGTTTGTTAATTGACCTAAGCCTGTTCCTAAAATAATTCCTATTTCTGGAGATTCAAATCCTTTTTCTTTTAAATATTTTGCGGTGTCTTGTATGTGTTTTTTCATTTAGAACTACTCTTTAATCAACTTTTTTATAATAGTATTTCTATTACTTTTTATTTGAAGTAAATATACACCAGAATTTAAATTATCTAAATTAATTTCTTTTTTTGTTAATCTATCACTTTTAGTTTTTAATACTGTTTTTCCAAGTAAATCAATTACTTTAATGTTTAAGTTTAATTGGTTTTTATTTGAAATAGTAATATTATCTTTTGTTGGATTAGGATAGAAGCTTATTTGTTTAGAAAGTGAGTTTTCTTTAACACTTAAAGAACAACCTGAAGATAAAACACCTAAATCTGCATATCCCCATGGTACGTGGAATTGTACACATTGTAAGATTATGTATTGGTAATCGTTAAGGTTTACACTAGATAAGTTTTGTGAGAATGTTTTTGCACCAGTCATTACATGTCCATCATGTCCTGAAGCATCTTCATTATGCTCGTCATCTAATAAATCTCCATCCATATCTACTCTAATAAAAGTTGTTGGAGTTGGGTTAGTTGCTGGATCTGTATCTATTGTTTGTGTTGTGGATAAGAAAACAGAAAGTTTAAATCCTTGAACAGAAATAAAATCACCTTCAAAGTTAACGGATAAGCCAGAAGCTGTTTGTGTTATATTTGCTGTTCCTGAAATTGGGTATACTGCTGGGTTTGGGCTGTTTTCTATAAAAGTACCAGAACGAGAGCATTGTGCATAAAAAACTGTACTTGTTAGTACAGCAGCTAAAAGTAAAAGTAATTTTGTTTTCATAATAAAGTGTTTAGCTTGTTTTAAAATAGGAAGTAAACCTTGGATAAGGTTTTAAATCCTCGACATAATCTATGTCGTTTAAAGTTTCTAAAACATACACTTTTTTTGAAATTAATTTTTCTAAAGTTTGTTTATAAACAGTTTCTGTTCCCCAGTTTTTAATATTGAATACTTCTGGGGTTGGTTTTTTAAAACCTAATAAATAATAACCGCCATCTTCTGCAGGACCTATAACAGCATCGTTTGTGTCGAGTTTTTTATACGCTTCTTCAATTATTTCTGTCGAAAGGTCTAATAAATCGCTACCAATTATTATAACTTTTTCGTGTCCTAAATTAAATAACTCTTGAAAAGCATTTTGCATTCTAATACCTAAATCTTCTCCAAATTGTTGTTTTTTGTTGAAAAGAGTTTTATCCCAAATATCGTTATCTCTAATTTTTACAGAGTAATATACATAACGTGAAGATTTTACTTTTTTTGCCACATTTGCCGTATGTTGTAGTAAAAATTTATAAACATTTAAAGCTTCTTGGTCTCCAATGGTTTTTGCTAATCTTGTTTTACATTTACCTAATTCTGGGTTTCTTGTAAAAATTATGAGTGCATTATTACTCATTAGATTGTTTTTTGGGATAATATGAAATGCCCTTTTTCAGCCATTTACTCCATGTTTTAGAAAATGCATGAATACTATCGGTTTCTTTTTTATTGTTATTATAAACGCTGAAGTCTTTATTCTTCCATTCAAAAATCCCTCCATAAAGATTTTTAACGTTTGTATATCCAGCATTTTTAAGTTTTTTAGCAATAATTTCGCTTCTAACTCCTAAAGAGCAATACACCACAATTGGGTTACCTTTATTTGGAATAGTATTTAAAATAGTTTCTAATTTAAACGTCTTGTAGCCCACATAAACAGCATTTTTTAAATGACTTATATTATACTCTTCAATCTCGCGTGCATCTAATAAAACAGGTTTAGTTTTAAATTGGACCAGTTCGTTAACCGAAATATAAGGCACAGTATTATCATTATACTTTTTAAGTAATTGATCAAGATTGTTTTGAGCATAAATTTGCTGAAAAAATAGAGTAAACAGTAAGATGTATTTTAACTTCATAATAATTTTTATGCTACAGTTCCTTGACAACTACTTCCTGCACCAGCAGTACAACCATAACAGTGTTGAGAAATAACAATATTTCTTCCTTCTAAAAGTTCTTCATTGTATTGACTAATATGCTTAGCTTTACTATTAACTGGTAACTCTAACATCTGATTAAAATCGCAATCAAATAAATAACCATCCCAACTTACAGAAAGTGTATTTGTACACATAACGTTTTCTACCGCAGCAGGATTATAAGCATCTACTAATGCATACATATAATCTTCGTAATTTTCTGAAGCTATTAAGTAGTCCAGAAAACGTGCAATAGGTAAATTGGTTATTGCAAAAAGATTATGAAATTGAATACCGAAATCTTCTTTTAGTGCTTTCTTAAAATCTTTTTCCATAGCCACTTGGTCGCCTGGCAAGAAAGCTCCTGATGGGTTATAAACTAAATCTAAACGTAATGTACTGTTTGGCATTCCGTAACCGCGCGCATTTAATTCTTGTAGCGCTTTAATAGATTTGTCAAAAACACCATCTCCACGTTGTTTATCTGTTTTTCCTTTAGTCCAATGTGGCATAGAACTAACCACATGCACATTGTGTTTTTTGAAGAAATCTGGTAAGTCGTAATACGATTTATTAGCTCTTATAATGGTAAGATTTGAGCGAACAATAAAATCTTTAATACCAGCTTTAGAAGCTTCCTCAACAAACCATCTAAAATTTGGATTCATTTCTGGTGCTCCACCAGTTAAATCCAAAGTATGTGCTCCAGTATTTTTTATAACTTCTATACATTGAAGCATGGTTTCCTTAGTCATTATTTCTTTTCTGTCTGGACCAGCATCTACATGGCAATGCTCACAAACTTGGTTGCACATATAACCAACATTAATTTGTAAAATTTCAAGCTTTTTAGCTTTTAAAGGAAACTGATTGGTTTTGGAAATTTTAGATTTAAATGTTTCTAATTCTCCATTTGCAAAAATTCCACCAGATAATATTTCTAATTGCCTGTTAGATTCTGCTAAATCACTATGTCTTTTTTGTAAAGAAGTTTGTGCCATAAATATGTACTAAAGCTAATTTGTCGAGATAACTAGACAAACTTACAATATAAAAGGAAAATTATTTTTTATAAATCTAGTTTATTGACTTTATTCATCATTTGTACACCATGAACTAAAGTTGCACCACTTTTTATAGCAGCGCCAACATGTAATGCTTCCATCATTTCTTCCTTAGTTATACCACGTTGTAGTCCATCTTTTGTATATGCGTCTATGCAATATGGGCATTGTTCTGTATGTGCTACTGCTAAAGCTATTAGAGATTTCTCTCTAGCAGTAAGTTTTCCTTCTTTAAAAACTTCTCCATAATAATCAAAAAACTTGTTTCCAAGAGTTTCGTTCCAATCTGTTATTTTTCCAAATTTTCTTAAATCTTTATCATCGTAGTAATTACTCATCTTTTTTTTAACTAAAATAGAACTAATTTGGAAACAAAAAAAACGTCTGTATAAATACAGACGTTTTAAATATAATTAGTAATAAAAGAGTTTTTATTTACTCCTTAATTAATTTTATTGTTTTAGTAGAATTAGCAGATTCTAATTGTACAAAATAAATACCAGCAGTTAATTCAGAAGTATTAATTGTTTCTAAATTAGATGTTTGAGTAATTACTTTTTGACCATTAACATTATAAATAACCGCTTTTTCTAATACATTACCTAAACCTTTAATGTTTAAAACATTTTTTACAGGGTTTGGGTAAATAGCTACTTTATCTAATTCATTACTTGCTGTACTTAAAGTGTTAAAAGCAAAACTTGTAGTTCCACTTTGTCCTACATATAAATTTGTTGCAGTTGCTAAAGCATCTCCAGTTGGTTCCACTAAGAAGAAACTATCAAAAATACCACCAGCAGCTAATGCTAATGAGGATGCATTATCTAAAAGTGTTAAGTTTCCTGTTGTTGGTGTTCCTAGTACATCAAAAGTAGCTACTACAATTGGAGTTCCGGCAACATGTTCTGGTAAATCTACAATTGGCGCATAAAGTACACTTAGGTTAAAAGCATCTTCTACCCCATGAGGAGCTGGTAAAGATAAATATGGAGCACTACTATAAGTTAATCCATAACCTGTTACTGGACCTAATGTAACTCCATCTGGCACTAATAAAGTAAAACCAGATTGCGCTAAGGTAGGAAAAGGTGCTGCCTTAGAATAGTCTGGAGTAGCAGTTACTGAAAAGTTATATCCAGAATTGTATACTAAAGAAAAAGTATAACTCTGTGCGTTAATTGTTAATCCAACAAATAAAGCTATAAGTAAAAGTATTTTTTTGTTCATTTTTTTATGTTTTTTGTAAATATATAATAATTTTCAACAATTGCCATTTTAATTTGGCAATTGTTGAGAAATTAAAGTTTATTTTAATTAAAATTATTTATGGTAACTGTGCTGTAAATACATAAGTTGCTGTTGGAGGACCACCAAAAACTGTATTACTAGGATTATTGAAAATGTTATCACTTATATAAGTAATATCAGTTCCAGCACCTAAGTACTGTGTTATTCCATCCATATTAACATCTGCGTTGCTATAGCCTAAAGAACTATAAGTTGCTGTTGGAGGACCACCAAAAACTGTATTTGCAGGATCGTTAAAAACATGAGTACTAATAGCAGTTATTTCTGATTGAGCACCAATGTAATTTAAATTGTTATTACCATTAGCGTCTCCAGCCCATAAAGCCATAGTTCCAGATCCCATATCTTTTTGTGCATCTGTTCCAAAAGTTGTCATTCCACTAGTGAAATCTACAGTTGTAGGTGTTGAAGATAAAGCTACAGTAGCATTTGTCATTGCACCTAAATGGTTTCTGTGGTTAATTACTATATAATAATTTTTTGCAGAAGTTGGTATTACTACATTAGAACTTCCATCTACACCAACTACATCTCCATCTCTTTGTAATAAAGCAGATGTACTAGCTTCAATCACAGTGTTGTCTGTTGCATCTCTTAACTCTAACCAAACCCAGTCAACAATTGCATTAGCTCCAGTAGTATTAAATACAGTAGCATTACAAGTTAAAGCATCTGCATAAGGCGATGTTGTTGGAATGTATCCAGCAACTCTTAATTCATCACTCATAAGTCCACCAGAATAAGTTGGGCCAGATAAAAGCATATTAACTGCAAGTTCAACCTTAGAAAAAGCACCTTCAGCTCCTAAATAGTATTTTCCATTTAGACCTGTGAAATCTCCACTTAATTTAAAATCACTTCCAAAAGCAGTTGCCGTTAAAGCAACAATATCATTACTTCCTTCTCTGAAAGCAAATACATCGTTAGAAGTTAAACTTGTTGTAGATGTAAAACCTGTCATTTCTGCAGCAGTTACATAAAAATCAATTGTTATATCTCCTGAATTTGTTGTACTTCCTGGAGTAATATCGAATGTTTTATCCATTACTAAATCATTACCAGTACTTCCATTATAAGATTGTGTTGAGTTTCCAGCTCTACTTACAGAAATATCTACACATCCATAATCAAATGAATTATTATTAGTAATATCTAACATTAAATCTGTTGATACTGCATCTGATGTATATATTGACCCAGAACCTGGTAAATCAACTAAATCGTTACTAGAACCATCATTTACAGCTGTTTGTATAAATTTAGCAATTGTTGCTTCTATTAAAACGTTGTCAATTAGCAATATACCATCTGTTCTAGCAGGACCATTACCTTGACTTAAATGTCTAAATGTTAGTATACCTGTTTCACCAGCATATGCTGTTAAATCCACATTTCTAATTTCTCCAGCGCTATTTCCAGATGTTCCGCCATCAACTGCGTTACCAGCAAGTATAGTAGCTGCAGAAGTATCATCTGTAGACCAGTAAACTTCAAATGGCTCACTATCTTGAAAACCACCAACTCCATAACTTAAGTTAATATTTGTTGCGCCAGCAGGTAAAGTAAAAAGATCTGTGAATAAAAGATTGTCCGGTGAGAAATTTCCTCCATTACCTAATGCTGATCCATTAGATTCTGAAATAAAGAAGCCTCCATCAATCCCAGTGTAAGTAAGTCCAGTTGCTCCACCAAAATTATTTCCATCACCATCATTGTCTATTATAAACCAATCTGTTGTATCTGCAGCTTCTTGATCTGAGTCAAGAACAGTAATTGATTGAGTATTTACAGGAACTGTATCATCGTCTGTAATGGTAATGGTCATATTATTATTTCCAATAACTGCATTACCACCATTAGCATTTAAAGTGAAGGTTAAATCTATTGTTTCATCGCCTTCAACAAAACCATCATTAAAAATTCTTAAAGTTATACTTTGGTCTTCAGTTAATCCTTGCGCAAATGTAGCAGTGCTGTTTAATAAAGTAAAATCTGATCCAGAACTTGCTGTCCCAGCTGGAGCAGTGATAGATGCAACTGCATTTTGTGTAGGTGCAAAAGCTCCAATTCTAAGGTCGATAGTGACATCTGTAAAAGAACATCCTGTTCCTTCTGATGTAGTTAAAGTTGCATTAGAGAAGGTAACTGTTGGGTCAGCAGCAGCAGTTGTTGAATTAGGTAAGTCAGATATACCATCTGCATTTGCAATTACAGTATCAATTCTTAAGACTTGTCCAGCTGTAAAAATGTTCATTATTGAATCATCAGTATAATCCATATAATTTTCTACCATATCTGCAGAACTACAAGAAGTGTTTTGGGCAGTACCATAATTTGCTCCACCAGCATCAGGTGTATCAGTAACAAAATCATCTACAGCACAACCACCATCACCCCAAATATGACGTAAACCAATCCAGTGTCCAAATTCATGAGTTAATGTTCTACCTAAGTTATATGGTGCTGCAGACCCAGGGTTTGCAACAGAACCAGCAGTTCCATAACCTATTACTACACCATCGTTTAATGCAGAACCTCCATTTGCATTTAAACCTGGTAAAGTAGAATTTGAAGGGAATTGAGCATAACCTAAAATACCACCAGAAATATCTGCAGTCCAAATATTTGCATATTGACTTCTATCCCATACAGTTGCAGGCTTAATTTCTAATCCACCATCTCCTAGATCGAAATCGGTTGTTGGGAAAGGACCAGAACCAAAAGCTGTAACTCTATCTACTCCTGGTACAGCTAGAGTATTTCCACTTGGATCTACAGTAGCTGGTAAAAATACAACCTGTGCATCTGCAGCAACAGGATCTGTGCTACCTGCAAGATTTGCAAAATCAATATTTAATTGATCTATCTGAGCCTGTACTTGAGCATCAGAAATATTACTTGCTCCACCAGATGAGATTATATGAAATATAATTGGAATATAAACAACAGCCATTCTGTGTGTTCCATTAGCTTTTTGGGCTTCAATTTCAGATCTTCTAGCTTCCATTAATGGAGCTAACCACGCTTCGAATTCTTCATCTGTTTGTGTTCTTGGTTCTCTTTGCAAGCGTCTTTCGTGCATTTCTACACTTACACATCTTGCATAGCCAGTTTCAGCAATTGATCTTTGATTTTCTTCACTTAACTGTAAAGGAGTAGTGTTTATCGAACTTTGATTTTGTGTTATTCCTAAGTCTGATGTGCTTTTTTGAATCTGTCTTTTTTCTTGAGCAAACATTGAAGTTGCAATTAAAAAGAAACTCAAAAGTAAGCTACTTAATGTAATTTTTTTCATAAGTTATTTAATTTTAAAATAATTTTTCGCTCACGAATATAATAGAATATGATTTGTATTCCAAAAAAAATATTAAAATTTAACATATTGAACGATTAGTCGGTCGTTATTAGTTTGTTTTTTATTACGTTTGTTTAACGAATAAATTAATCAATTTGTAGTGTTTTTTAAATTTTAAAATCGTTCTTAACGATTAATTTTTCTTTTTAACTACTTGTTTTTACTATAATTTTTTTTAACACATTAATAAGTGCTGATCTTTTTTGTAAAAAAGTTAAACAGATTATTGTAGTTTTTGGTAAAAAAAATAAAAAAAGCTTCTATTCAAAAGAATAGAAGCTTTTTAACATTTTATTAGTGGTGCCTCCAGGAATCGAACCAGGGACACAAGGATTTTCAGTCCTTTGCTCT
>NZ_JBELDZ010000016.1:0-16995 GCF_042094015.1 Aurantibacter sp.
ATCATTAATAATAGCAGTTTCAAATGGCTTTAGTTTTTCGACATCTACATTACTAATAATATCATAAAAATCTGTTTTTACAGTATTGTATTTTTCTTCTTGTACTAAAGATAGCTTATCTCTTAATACATTCTTTCCAGATAAAATTGTCGTTTTTTTGACTTGATTATTACTTTCGTTTACAATATCTAATGCAGAAATTAATTGATAAGATTTTGGATATTTAAAAATTAAATCAATATTGTAAGGCGATATAAATTGATCATTTAAATCTTTATTACTATAATATTGCCAATTACCATTATAAACTGCAGGAACAATAAGCCAATATCTTAAATTATAATCGTTATTTGAAGACACTCCATAACGAGTAAATTTATCATTTTGAATTTGTAATGTATATTCTAAATGAATTGAAATACTAGAATTAGCTTGTAGCGGTTCTTCTAAATTGATTTTAATAATATCAATTTGATTTTTTAATCGTTCAAACTCTAAATCTTGATTGTTAATAGTAAGTTTTGATATTGAAGTTTCTCCACGATCATCATCTTTTGCAAAATGAAATGTGTTTTTAAATTCTTCTGCAAACCTATTGGCTAAAGGTGTGTTTTTAGCGGAATAACTATGTGTCCAATCTTGTAGGTATATTTCGTTTAATTCTTCTGTAGATGGATTAAAGAATTCTAGATCTTGAACAATAGTTATTGTTTTATTGTCTGGATGTAATTCTGCATCTATTTTTATACTATTCTGACTAAGTCCAAAATCTAGAAAGAGTATTAAAATAAAAAATAAAACGTGATTTTTGTTCAAAAGGTTATTGGGTTATAATTAAAGCTTATCATTTAATATTCCGCATATTATTTTTACATAAAAGAAATATGCGGAACATGAGTATTTAACAATAGATGATATGATTTTAAATACGTTGCGTTTAAATTTAGAAATTAGGACTTAAATCTGCTGAATCATAGAATGTATTAAGAATTTCTACAACTTCTTTTTCTGTATCTACTAAATGTATTAAATCTAAATCTTTTGCGCTAATGTTTTCAAATTGCTCTAATAAAGTAGATTTAATCCAATCCATTAACCCAGACCAAAATTCTGTACCAACTAAAATAATTGGGAATCTTTCAATTTTATGAGTCTGAATTAAAGTAATAGCTTCAAAAAGTTCGTCTAAAGTTCCAAAACCACCAGGCATAACTACAAATCCTTGAGAGTATTTTACAAACATTACTTTACGAACAAAGAAGTAATCAAAATCTAAACTTTTACCTTTATCTATGTATGGGTTGTCATGTTGCTCAAATGGTAACTCTATATTTAGACCAACAGAAGTTCCGCCAGCTAAATGTGCCCCTTTATTTCCAGCTTCCATAATTCCTGGTCCTCCACCAGTAATTACACCATAACCAGCATCTGCAATGCTTTTAGCCATACTTTCTGCTAATTTATAATATTTATGATCTGGTTTTGTTCTTGCAGAACCAAAAATGGATACACAAGGGCCAATAGAACTCATACGTTCAAACCCATTAACAAATTCTGCCATTATTTTAAATAATGCCCAAGAATCGTTTGTTTTTATTTCATTCCAACCTTTATGATGTTTTTCTGATCTCATTTTGTCTAATTTAATATTGTTGATGTATTATTTAATTACGGCTGTGTTAATAATAATAACACAACTTGCTAAAATAGGTTTTTTTAAGGTTATAGCAATTTATTTTAATTCTAATTTTAAAAATCTTGCTGTGTGGCTTGTTTTGTGTTTAGCGACTTCTTCAGGAGTTCCTTTTGTTAAGATTTTTCCGCCACCTTTTCCGCCTTCAGGTCCAACATCTATTATGTAATCTACAGTTTTAATGACATCTAAATTATGTTCTATAATTACAACCGTATTTCCTTTATCTGCTAGCTTGTTTAAAACAATCATTAATACACGTATATCTTCAAAGTGTAAACCAGTTGTTGGCTCATCTAAAATATAGAATGTGTTTCCAGTATCACGCTTACTTAGTTCTGTGGCTAATTTTATACGTTGTGCTTCGCCACCAGAAAGTGTAGTGCTTTGTTGTCCTAAGGTAATGTAACCTAGGCCTACATCTTGAATGGTTTTAAGTTTTCTATATATTTTTGGTATATTTTCAAAGAAATCTACAGCATCATTAATTGTCATATTTAAAACATCGCTAATGTTTTTTCCTTTATATCTAATTTCTAAAGTTTCACGATTAAAACGTTTTCCTTGACACGTTTCACATTCTACATAAACATCCGGAAGGAAATTCATTTCAATAACACGTAATCCACCACCTTGACAGGTTTCGCATCTTCCACCTTTTACATTAAAACTGAATCTTCCTGGCTTATAACCACGGATCATAGCTTCAGGCACTTTAGCAAAAAGACTTCTTACCTCATCAAATGTTTTTGTGTAAGTTGCTGGATTACTTCTTGGTGTTCTTCCAATAGGTGATTGATTAATATCTATAACCTTATCTATATGCTCCAAACCTTTTATACTCTTATAAGGCATTGGTTTTTTTACACCATTAAAATAATGCGCATTTAAAATAGGATATAAGGTTTCGTTTATTAAGGTGCTTTTACCACTTCCAGAAACACCAGTTATACCAATCATTTGACCTAGTGGTAGCTTTATAGAAACATTTCTTAAGTTATTCCCTGTGCAGCCTTTAAGCTCTAAAAAATAACCATTACCTTTTCTACGTTTTTTAGGAACTTCAATTTCTTTTTTACCAGTAATATAGTCTGCAGTAAGTGTGTTTTCTTTTATTAAATCTTTAGGCTTTCCTTGACTAATAATTTCGCCTCCATGTTTCCCTGCAAATGGTCCAATATCTATAACATGATCTGCACGCTCAATCATATCCTTATCATGTTCTACCACAATTACAGAGTTTCCAATATCTCTTAAGGATTCTAGAGAATTAATTAGTTTTTCGTTATCTCGTTGATGTAATCCAATACTTGGTTCATCTAAAATATATAATACACCAACTAATTGAGAACCAATTTGTGTAGCTAGTCTAATACGTTGAGCTTCTCCTCCTGAAAGTGATTTTGAACTTCGGTTAAGTGATAAATAATTTAGGCCAACATCCAGTAAAAACTCAAGTCTAGAATTGATTTCTTTAACAATTTCTTCTGCAATTTTAGCTTGAGATTTTGATAAATGATTAGGTAGTTTTTTAAACCAATCTGCTACATCTACTATATCTAAATTGGCTAATTCTGATATGTTTTTACCATTAACTTTAAAATACAACGATTCTTTACGTAATCTAGAACCTTGACATTCTGGACAGCTCACTTTGTCCATATAGTCTTTTGCCCAACGTTTAAGAGAAGTCGATTCTGCATTTTTGTACTGACTTTCTATAAAATTAGAAACACCTTCAAAATCTATATTATAATCTCTTGCAACTCCAAGTGCTTTAGAATTAACGGTGAATTTTTCGTTTCCGCCATACATTATAATTTGTTTAGCTTCTTTTGGAATTGATTTAAAAGCATCTGTTAATTTAAAATTATATTTAGTTGCTATAGTTTCTAATTGCTTAAAAACCCAAGTTTGTTTTGCTTCACCTAAAGGCGCAATAGCACCATTTTGAATTGATAATTTATCGTCTGGAATAATTTTATCTGTGTTTACCTGATATAATTCTCCAATTCCATTACAATTTTGACAAGCACCTTTTGGAGAATTAAAAGAGAAGTTATTAGGTTCAGGATTAGGATAAGAAATCCCAGAACTTGGGCACATTAAATTTCTACTAAAATAACGAGCTTCTTGTGTGTCTTGGTCTATGACTAATAAGACGTCTTCCCCATGATACATTGCAGTATTAATACTTTCGTCTAAACGTTTGTTATTATCTTGAGAATCGTCAATTTTTAAACGATCAATAACAATTTCTATATCATGCATTTTGTAACGATCTAGTTTCATTCCTTTAACTAAATCTTTTATTTCTCCATCTGTACGTACTTTTACAAAACCTTGTTTGGCTATTTGTTCAAATAATTCGCGATAATGACCTTTACGGGAACGAACAACAGGCGCTAAAATATTTATGCGTTTGCCTTTGTAGCTTTCGGTAATTAGTTTCTTAATTTGTTCATCGTTATAACTTACCATTTTTTCGCCACTATTGTAACTATAGGCATCGCTTGCACGAGCATATAATAAACGTAAAAAATCGTAAATTTCAGTAATTGTACCAACAGTAGATCTTGGCGATTTACTTGTTGTTTTTTGTTCTATGGCAATAACAGGAGATAATCCATCAATTTTATCTACATCTGGTCTTTCTAAGCCACCTAAAAATTGTCTGGCATATGCCGAAAACGTTTCAATGTAGCGCCTTTGTCCTTCAGCATAAATAGTATCAAAGGCTAAAGACGATTTCCCAGAACCCGAAAGTCCAGTTATTACAACCAGTTTTTCTCTAGGAATAGTAACATCTATGTTTTTTAAGTTGTGAGCTCTTGCGCCTTTAACCTCTATGTTTTCTTCAAAATTCGTCATAACAAAGCAAAGCAGTAAAGATACATTTTTAAATGCTGAATTTGAAATGAGATTATGTTAGAGTTTTGTTATTTCTTTAAAATAGGGAAGCTTTAATTTTTAAGTTATAAATGAGAAGATAAACTCGTTTAACAAGATGATATGAACACGTTCTAATGTTTTATATCAGCAGTTAAACGAAGTTCGACTAAAAAAATGACAAAGTCAAGTTTTAGAAAACGGCGATATTAAAAATATATTATTCTCTAATTTTCTTCCTGCGTAATTCAAAGTTTTGACCTAGATAGACTTTTCTAACCATTTCATCGCTTGCTAAATCTTCTGGAACTCCAGCTTTTAGAATACTTCCTTCAAACATTAAGTACGTTCTATCTGTAATAGCTAAGGTTTCTTGTACGTTGTGGTCTGTAATAAGTATTCCAATATTCTTTTTAGTTAACTGCGCTACAATGCGTTGTATATCTTCTACAGCAACAGGATCTACACCAGCAAAAGGTTCATCTAATAAAATAAAATTAGGATCTGTAGCTAATGCACGGGCAATTTCTGTTCTACGTCTTTCTCCACCAGACAATAAATCGCCTCGACTTTTTCTAATATGTCCTAAGCTAAACTCATCTATAAGCTCTTCCATTTTATCTAATTGTTGCTTTTTAGACAACTTGGTTAATTGTAATACACTTAAAATGTTATCTTCAATACTCAGCTTTCTAAAAACCGAAGCCTCTTGTGCTAAATAACCAATTCCATTCTGTGCACGTTTGTACATTGGATAATCGGTAATATCAGTATTATCTAAGAAAATTTTTCCCGCATTTGGTTTAACTAAACCAACAGTCATATAAAACGAAGTAGTTTTTCCAGCGCCATTAGGTCCTAAGAGCCCTACAATTTCACCCTGATTTACTTCAAGAGAAACATCTTTAACTACTTTTCGTCCGTTATAAGATTTCATTAAATTTTCTGCGCGTAATTTCATAGATGCTAAATTAAAGTTCTAAAATAGGTATTTAATTGAAAGTTGAAATAATTTAAACTTGTTTTATACTAAGTTTAACTTTGTGCTTCTAGTGCATCCCAATATTCATAAGCTTTTCTAAGATGAGGAATTACAATAGTTCCTCCAATTAAATTACCAATACTTAAAGTTTCTATAACTTGTTCTTTAGATAAACCTTCGTTATAGCAGGATTCTAAATGGTATTTAACACAATCGTCGCAACGTAATACTAAAGAAGCAACTAAACCTAAAAGTTCTTTTGTTTTTACATCTAAAGCACCAGCAGCAAATGCATTCGTGTCTAAATTAAAAATACGTTTAATTACTTTATTGTTATCCGCTAAAATTTTGTTGTTCATTTTAGTACGGTAATCATTAAATTCTTTGACTACTTCAGACATTTTTTTATTTATTTTTAGATTCTTTTTTTACAACAAATTTTGCTATAAATATGCTTATTTCATATAGTATTAAAACAGGAATAGCTACAATTATTTGGCTAGCAACATCTGGTGGCGTTATTATTGCCGATAAGATTAAAACTAATACCAATGCTATTTTTCTATTTCGTCTTAAAAACCCTGGAGTGACTAGGCCAATTTTAGCTAAAAAATAGATGATTATAGGTAATTCGAAAATAATACCACTAGCTAAAACTGATGCACGCAATAAACCTATATAAGAATCTAAATCAAACTCATTACTAATTTCAGTACTTACAGTATAAGTTCCTAAAAAGTTAATTGATAAAGGTGTAATAATATAATAACCAAATAGTACACCTAAAAAGAATAGGAGCGAAGACACAATAATAAAACCTCTTGAGTTTTTACGTTCGTTAGATTTCATTCCTGGACTGATAAATCTCCAAAGCTGATAAATAACATAAGGAAAAGAAATAATAAATCCAGCTAAAATAGAAGTCCAAATATGTGCAGAAAACTGTGTAGCTACTTTTCTGGCTTGAATTTTAAAAGGAAACTCATCTGCGCAAAGTGTAGTGTCCATATTAAAATACGTTGCAATATCACAAAGTAATTTATAAGTAGGGAAATCCATACTTTTTGGGCCGAAAATAACTATATCAAAAATAAAAGATTTAAAGACAAAAGCGATAGTTGCCGCAATTAATACTGCAATACAAATGCGTATTAAATGCCACCTTAAGTCTTCTAAATGGTCTAAAAAAGACATTTCGTTTACTTGTTTTTTAGCCATTATAAAATGCCTTCTTTAATTAAGTCATGAATGTGAACAATACCATCATATTTATTGTCTTTTACAACAACCAGTTGCGAGATGCCATTTTTTTCAAAAATTTCTTTTGCATCTACAGCCATAGCATCAGATGTGATAGTTTTTGGATTAGCACTCATAATATCTTTAGCAGATAAACTCGAAAAGTTATCTGTTTTAGTTAACATACGTCTTAAATCACCATCTGTAATAATTCCAACTACGGTTCCATTTTCTACAACAGCAGTAACTCCAAGACGTTTTTCTGAAATTTCAATAATTACATCTTTAATCGATGTGTTTGGCTTAACTTGAGGTTTTTGGTTAACTTGAGACATATCATTAACCCTTAAATATAATTTTTTACCTAAAGCACCACCAGGATGGTATTTAGCAAAATCATTACTTGTAAAATTTTGAATTTTCAATAAACAAACGGCTAAAGCATCGCCTAAAACCAATTGCGCAGTTGTACTAGTTGTTGGTGCTAGGTTATTTGGACAAGCTTCTTTTTCTACATAAGCATTTAAAACAAAATTTGCTTCTGTTCCTAAAAAAGAATTGTTATTGCCTGTAATAGCAATCATTTTATTTCCTGCTTTTTTTATAAATGGTACTAGAACTTTAATTTCTGGTGTATTTCCACTTTTAGAAATACAAATAACAACATCATCTTTAAGTATTAAACCTAAATCACCATGAATAGCATCTGCAGCATGCATAAATACAGCTGGAGTTCCTGTACTATTCATAGTAGCTACTATTTTAGTAGCTATAATGGCGCTTTTTCCAATTCCTGTAATAATAACGCGACCTTTAGAGTTATGTATTAATTCAACAGCATTGTAAAAATCATCATTAATTAGACTTATTAAGTTAGATATAGATTGACTTTCTAACAAAACGGTCTCTTTTGCTAATTGGGTAATTGATTCCTTGTTATGAGTCATTAATTATTCTTTTAGTATAATAAAGATTTTATTATCTTTATTAAATATTAAAGTCTGCGAGATAATTTAATTCTTGCAAATTTAATTAAAAAATAAACGCTATTTTTATATTTTAAACGTAATTATATTTTACCTTTAAAAAGTAGTAAACCAATAATTAAGTATACCCTTATTTTGAGAGATCGTATTTATTCTGATTTAAAGAAGTATTTTGGATTTAGTGAGTTTAAAGGCTTACAAGAACCTGTAATTAAAAGTATTTTAGATAAAAAGAACACTTTTGTAATTATGCCTACTGGAGGCGGAAAATCTTTGTGTTATCAATTACCAGCATTAATGCAAGAAGGAACCGCAATTGTAGTCTCTCCTTTAATTGCTTTAATGAAAAACCAAGTAGATGCCATTCGTGGTATTTCTAACGATCATGGTATTGCACATGTCTTAAATTCATCTTTAAATAAGACAGAAGTAAAACAGGTTAAAGCAGATATAACTAATGGAATAACTAAATTACTTTATGTCGCTCCAGAATCTTTAACTAAAGAAGAGAATATTGAGTTTTTACGAAGTGTAACTGTTTCTTTTGTAGCTATAGATGAGGCGCATTGTATTAGTGAATGGGGACACGATTTTAGACCAGAATATAGAAACCTAAAAAGTATTATTGGTAGAATAGGCGATAATATCCCAATTATTGGATTAACAGCAACAGCTACACCAAAAGTTCAAGAAGATATTTTAAAGAATTTAGGAATGAGTGATGCTAAAACGTTTAAAGCATCATTTAATAGACCTAATTTATATTACGAAATACGTCCAAAAACAAAAACAGTAGATGTAGATATTATTAAGTTTATTAAACAAAACGAAGGTAAATCTGGAATTGTTTATTGCTTAAGTCGTAAAAAAGTTGAAGAATTAGCACAGGTTTTACAAGTTAATGGTATAAAAGCTATTCCTTATCATGCAGGTTTAGAAGCTAAAAGACGTGCATCGCATCAAGATATGTTTTTAATGGAAGATGTAGATGTTGTAGTAGCAACTATTGCATTTGGAATGGGAATAGATAAACCAGATGTTAGATTTGTAATCCATCATGACATTCCAAAAAGTATAGAAAGTTATTACCAAGAAACGGGTCGTGCTGGTAGAGATGGAGGCGAAGGACATTGTTTGGCTTTCTATGCCTATAAAGATGTAGAGAAATTAGAGAAGTTTATGTCTGGTAAACCAGTTGCAGAACAAGAAATTGGTCAAGCATTATTACAAGAAGTTGTAGCGTATGCAGAAACTTCTATGTCTAGAAGACAATTTATTCTTCATTATTTTGGTGAAGAATTTAATACAGAAACTGGCGATGGCGGCGATATGGACGACAATATGCGTTTTCCAAAAAAGAAAAACGAAGCCAAAGAAGATGTGGTTACTTTGCTAAAAGTAATTAAAGGTTCTCACGAAAAGTATAAATCTAAAGATTTAGTATCTGTTATAATTGGTCAAGAAAACGCACTAATTAATTCGCATAAAAGTAACGAGCAACCATTTTTTGGAATAGGGAAATCTAAGCCTAAAAATTATTGGATGGCTCTATTGCGTCAGGTTTTAGTAGCACGTTTTCTAAAAAAAGACATAGAAACTTATGGTGTTATTAAATTAGCGCCAGCAGCAACAGATTACATAGAAAAACCAACATCTTTTATGATGACGGAAGATCATGTTTTCGATGAAACAAAAGATGATAGTATTATAACCGCAAAATCGAGTAGTGGAGCAGTAGCCGATGAGAAATTAATGGCTATGCTTAAAGATTTACGTAAACGTAATGCTAAGAAGTTAGGTATTCCTCCATTTGTAATATTCCAAGATCCATCTTTAGAAGATATGTCTTTAAAATATCCTATAACATTAGCAGAAATGTATAATGTTCATGGTGTTGGAGAAGGAAAAGCTAAAAAATACGCTAAAGACTTTGTCGCTTTAATTGCTAATTATGTTGAAGAAAATGATATAACTAGACCAGATGATTTAGTTGTAAAATCTACAGGAACAAATTCAGCTTTAAAATTATACATTATTCAAAGTGTAGACAGAAAACTTCCATTAACAGATATTGCCTCTGCAAAAGGTATGGAAATGCCTAATTTTATTAAAGAAATGGAAGCAATTGTGTTTTCAGGTACTAAAATTAATATTGATTATTGGATTGATGATTTGTTAGACGAAGACCAGCAGGAAGAAATTCATGATTATTTTATGGAAGCAGAAACCGATAAAATAAACGATGCTGTAGAAGAATTTGATGGCGATTATGAAGATGAAGAATTACGCTTGTACCGCATAAAATTTATTAGTGAAGTTGCTAATTAAACTTTAAATTATTTATGTTCTCAATCAATCATTTTAATTATGCTTTTAAAATAAAACTTATTGTAATCTTATCTATATTTCTTTCATTTTTTAATTGTAATTCTGTGAAAAATGATGATTTAGTTTTTTCAAAACCAATATTAAAAAGTGAATGTGAATTAGACAATTATTGGTCATCAAGATTTTCAAATTATGAAAAACAAAATTATGAACTTTTCAAAGGTGAAATAACTATTTCTAATGTTGAAGATTATACATTTAAAGAAGACAGCATTGTTTCATTTTATACAAGTAAAATTAATTTTGAAGATGACTTTCTGAATATTCAATCTCAAAATTTAAAATACAATCTTGTTTTTACTAAAGGTTTAATATTTCCGGATATAATTACTAAAAGAAACGATAAAAATATTATTTCAATTAGCGAGTTAAGCTGTTTGTCTAAATCATATAAAGTTAAAAGGTTTAGTTTGATGGTGTCATATATTAATTTTGCAAATCCAGAACTTTATGTTTTTGAATTAGTTAACAATAGCGCAACAGTTTCATCAACTTGGATTGATTTTGTTGAAAACGCGAAACTTACATATTTACAGAGCTGTGGTTTTCAGATTTAAATTTGTTCTCTTTTCTTTCTAGTAAATCAAATAAATCGAACTAATCCAATATTAAATTAATAAATCATTCTGTATCTTTGCTGCTCATAAAAAAAATAAGTCATGCAAGACGGATTATACGCAAAATTTAATACAACAAAAGGCGAAATAGTAGTCGCTTTAGAATTTCAAAAAACACCAGGAACTGTAGGTAACTTTGTAGCTTTAGCTGAAGGTAATATGGAAAATACAGCCAAACCTCAAGGAACGCCTTATTACAACGGATTAAAATTCCACAGAGTAATTGCAGATTTCATGATTCAAGGAGGTTGTCCTCAAGGCGCAGGAACTGGAAATCCAGGGTATAAGTTTGCAGATGAGTTTCATCCAGATTTAAAACATGATGGACCAGGCGTTTTAAGTATGGCAAATTCAGGACCAGGAACTAATGGTTCTCAGTTTTTTATTACACATATAGCTACAGATTGGTTAGATGGTAATCATACTGTTTTTGGAAAAGTAACAACTGGTCAAGATGTTGTAGATGCAATTGCACAAGGTGATCAAATTGACACTTTAGAAATTGTAAGAGTAGGAGCAGAAGCAGAAGCTTTTAATGCTATAGAGGCTTTTAGAACTTTTGATGGCGCAAGAGCTAAAATGTTAGCAGAAGCAAAAGCAAAAGCTGAAGCAGATTTAGATAAAGTAGCTGCAGGATTCGATAAAACGGATTCTGGTTTACGTTACCAAATTATCCAAAAAGGTACTGGTAAAAAAGCAAATAAAGCAGATATGGTTTCTGTACATTATAAAGGACAATTAACAGACGGAACAGTTTTCGATTCTTCTTACAAACGTAATCAACCATTAGACTTTCAAGTTGGAGTTGGACAGGTTATTTCTGGTTGGGATGAAGGAATTCAGTTATTAAATGTTGGAGATAAAGCACGTTTTGTAATTCCTAGTGATTTAGGTTACGGTTCTCGTGGTGCTGGCGGAGCAATTCCACCAGATGCAACTTTAATTTTCGATGTAGAATTAATGGATGTAAAATAATACGTTAGTTAATTTAAATTATAAAAAAGCTCCAAATTACAATTGTAATTTGGAGCTTTTTAGTTTTTTAACAAATATTAGAAAAATAACAAATAAATTAAATCTGCGACAATTGCTAATTTAGTTACAAACTTTAAAATATCCGATATATTAGGTTTTGTTAAGCTTAAAATTAAAAGAAGTAAAACTGCCAACGGAACAAATAAACCTGTAGTATAACGTAAAGAGTATGTTTCCTTTTGTTTAGTTGTTATATTTTGATAACTGTTTACACGGTTAAAAATTAAAGACTTGTTAATATTTATAAGTTTTTGACTTTCTAGGGTTTCAAAAAAGGATTGACTGCAATTAAAACTTTCATTAGCTGTAATAACACTATAAGATACGTGAGAATTTCCTCCAGCATTATAATAACTCTGGTGTTTTGTTTTTTCAGAAACTATAGTTTCTGTAATTGTTTGTTTAGAAACGATAAAATCTACCAAGATAAGTAGCGAAATAGCTATGCATATATAAGTTGTTATTTTATTTAAATGTTTCATATTTATCCTTCAATGACGTCTTTGTATTCTTCAAAAAAAGCTTCAAATTTTGGCATATTTTCATTGAAAAACACCATGACTTCTTGCCAATTATTTTTGTTATGTATAGATACTTTATAAGGAATTTGTACGTGTACGCGAGATATCTCTTTTTCGTTATTTAAAATATATTGTTCTGTATATATAGCATCTGGCAAAAAATCATCTTTTAAAATAGATTTTAACGACTCTAACTTCTCCCAATGATTAATTCTGTATTCTAAGTCATCTTCTAAATCTAAAGCTACAAGAGCAGATGTATTATCAAAATGGAACTTAAAACTTAAACCTTTTAACTTGGTATTATATAACAACCATTTTCTAGGAAAAGATTTTCCAAAGCTTGTCCAAAATTCCTGACGCATTAATCGTGATTCTTCTTTGCTAAACATAATTGTATTTATTAGACGTTATTTGGAATAATTAGTTACAAAAAAGCAATTTATATTAAATAAAATAAGCTAAAACAATGGCAGCAATAATAGTCATTAACTTGGTAAAGTTAAACGTATGTCCTTCATTACTTTCAAATAAAATAGTGGTGGAAATATGTAAAAATATACCAATAACTAAAGCCGAAATTTCATAATAATAGGTTTCAAAAAACTCTAATTGCTGAGAAAGTACTACACCAATTGGTGTCATTAATGCAAACAATACTAAAAAAGCAAAACTTTGTAATTTGCTTAAACTAGATTTTAAGAAAAACGTACTTAAAATAATTGCAATAGGTAGTTTATGAATAATAATACCATATAATAAATGATTATGACCTTCTATAGGTAAACCTTCTAAAACACTATGAATACTTAGACTTATAAATAATAGCCAAGGAAAATTTGTAGAGGTTTTACTAATATGAACGTGTCCATGTTCTGCACCTTTAGAGAAAAATTCTAATATAATTTGTAGTAAAATTCCAATCATAATAAACAAACCAATACGTTTGTTTTCCATAGAAAAAACCTCAGGTAAAAAGTCAAAAACCGTTACAGATAGTAAAAAGGCACCAGAAAATGCCAAAAGCAATTTTAAGTGCTTAGGTTGTTTAGGTTTTAAAATTAAAACCACAGAATAACCTAGAATTACAGATAGAATAGGAGCTAAAATAGTTATCATCTCAACTTATTTAAAAATCATAATTAAACGTTCAGAGCTCTTTTTGTAAAACTTACTTAGTTTATAATCGCCAAAAATATCTAATAAAAAGACACCAGCATCTTCAAAAAGTTTTTCAAAATCAGCTAAGCTAAAAGCTCTAACACGTTCTTGAAAACTAAAATCTTCGCCTTCAAAAGTAAAATTAATATCTTTTATTATATAGCCATCTTTAACATAACGTTTTTGATGAAAATCAATGCCATCTACCGTTTTTACATCTTCTGGTACTAAATTTTCAATAATATATTCCGTATTCATAAAATCTATAACGCCAAAACCATAATCGTTTAAGTTTGCTTTTATAGCTTTAATAGTATTTAAATTATCGGCTTCATCATCAAAATAACCAAAACTTGTAAATAAATTAAAAACCGCATCAAAGGTTTCGCCGTAAGGCTTACACATATTATGTACGTCAAATTTTAAAGTATCATTCTCAAATTGCTTAGCATAATTAATACTGTTTTCAGACAAGTCTGCGCCCAAAACATTATAGCCTAACGTATTTAAATACACTGAATGTCTGCCTTTTCCACAAGCCAAATCCATAATTTTCCCATGCTCAGGTATATTTAAATACTCGGTAAGATTAATCATGAAATCTTCTGCCTCACTATAATCTCTATCCTTATATAAAATATGATAGAATGGTGTATTAAACCAATCTGCATACCAAGCTGTTTTATCTGTAGTCATTTAAAATTATGTTTATAAGGTTTTTTAAGCTGAAAAGCAGCTTAAAACCAAGCTTTCCGCTATATCTTTTTTTGCCATTTATGGCAGCAAAAAAAGGATGCCGCATCAATCTTTAACCCAAACCAAATATAGGATTAATAGTAATTTTGCGCAAAAATAGCGTATTTTTGCAAGGATTTAGACGAAAACAATGGAGAATAATTTCAAAATGGTTGCCAAAACCTTATTTGGTTTTGAAGAATTATTAGAAAAAGAATTAATACAACTTGGCGCACAACGCATAAAAGTAGGTGTTAGAAGTGTCACTTTTGAAGGAGATAAAGGGTTTATGTATAAAGCCAATTTAGGCTTACGTACTGCTATAAAAATATTAAAGCCTATAACAAGTTTTAGAGTAAAAAACGAACAAGATTTATACGATAAAATTTACAAAATAAAATGGGAAGATTTCATGAGGTCTTCTGGTACGTTAGCAGTAAGTTCTACCGTTAATTCAGAGTTATTTAACCATTCACAATATATTTCTCTTAAAACAAAAGATGCAATTGTAGATCGTTTTAGAAACCAAACTGGCGAAAGACCAAATGTAGATTTACGTTTTCCAGATCTAAAAATAAATATACATATAGATCGCGATTTTTGTAACGTAAGCTTAGATACATCTGGAGAATCACTACACAAACGTGGTTATAAAACAGCAACTAATATAGCACCAATAAACGAAGTTTTAGCAGCAGGATTAATTATGCTATCAGGTTGGGATGGACAATCGGATTTTATGGATCCAATGTGTGGTTCTGGTACAATGATGATAGAAGCAGCAATGATTGCCTGTAACATTCCACCAAACCTAATGCGTAAAGAGTTTGCTTTTGAACGTTGGCAAGATTGGGATGTTGAATTATTTGAAAAAATTGAAGAGTCATTACTTAAAAAGACACGCGATTTCCATCATAGAATTTTTGGGTTTGATAAATCTCCAAGTGCAGTTACTAAAGCAAAAGAAAATGCTGTAAATGCACATTTGGATGAATTTATAACAGTAAAACACGAAGATTTCTTTAAAACCCAAAAAGGAGGAGACAAACATTTGCATATGGTTTTTAATCCACCTTATGGCGAGCGTTTAGATATAGATATGGAAAACTTCTATAAAAATATTGGAGATACTTTAAAACAAAACTATTCAGATACTACAGCTTGGTTTATTACTTCTAACTTAGAAGCTTTAAAACACGTAGGATTACGTCCATCTCGTAAAATTAAATTATTTAACGCAAAATTAGAATCGCGCTTAGCAAAATATGAAATATACGCAGGAAGTAAAAAAGGAAAATATATGAATCAAGAAAAATAAATGCAGATAAACATAAAAACATATTATAAAACAGGATTAAGGTTAGTTTTACCTTTAATCCTGTTTATTGTTTTAAGCGGTTTTTTAGTACCTTATTGGTATTCTTTTATTAAAGAAATAATTTCTTTTTCTATATTAACTTTCATCTGTCTATTAATATTGCTTTTGGTAAAAAAACTAGAATGGAATAGACTTTTTGGAAGCGCTTTATTTTTATTTTTAACATTCATTTCTTTATTAAAATTATCTTTCTATAGTATTTTTAATTCAAAAATATCGGCATCTTCTTTATTTGTTTTCTTTGAAACTAATGTAAATGAAGCTTCAGAATTTTTAACCTCTTATTTAAATACTAAGTTTATTATTGTTATTATTTCTCATTTCATTTTATTATTATTTTATGTTCTTAAAATTAGATTTATAACGGTTAAACCAAACAAATTATCTCTATTTAAGAAATGTATTTGTTTAGGGTTAATTAGTGTTAGTTTTTTTATTTTAAATAGAAAATTTAAAGAAGAAAGTTTGATTTTTAATATATCTAGTTCTTACACAGATTATAAGGTCACAAAAGCAGACTTAAAAAAAGATTTAGCACAAACAAATTCTAAATATATAAAAAATATTGAGACAAGTAATTCGCCAGAAATTGGTGTGGTAATAATTGGAGAATCCACAAGTAGATGGCATATGGGATTGTATGGTTACAAAAGAAATACCAATCCGCTACTGTCCGAAATTAAAGAAGAATTAAGTATTTTTACTAATGTAATTTCGCCTAGTGTTATGACTATAAAATCTTTAGAAAAGGTTTTAACAATGAAAACATTAGAGAACATAACAATTAAGAATAATTTCTCTATAGTCCAATTAGCAAACGCTTCTGGATATAACACACATTGGATTTCTAATCAGCAACCTGTTGGTTTTACAGAAAGTGTTCCAACTTTAATAGCACAAGCATCAAACCATAAAAAATTTATGGCTACAGATAGTTATGTTTATACAATTTATGATGAAGCTTTATTACCAGAATTAACTTCTGTTTTACAAAACGTAAAAGGAAAACATTTAATATTTATTCATTTAATCGGAACACATAGAGCTTATAACAAACGTTATCCAGAAAAATTTAACGTATTTTCTAAAAAGGTAGAGAATGAATTTTCTAATCGCGCTTCGGAATTTATAAACCAATATGATAATGCGGTTTTATATAACGATTATGTAGTAAGAGAGATAATTGAAAAAGTTAGAGCAACTCAAAAAAACAGTTTTGTTGTTTATTTTTCAGATCACGGCGATGATGTTTTTGATACACAAAATTTTGTTGGTCATTTTGGCGGAAAATCTTCTAAACCAATGTATGACATACCTTTTGTGTTATGGACTTCTAGGGAGAAGAAATCTTTTACAAAATCACAATTATAT
>NZ_JBELDZ010000016.1:17005-17716 GCF_042094015.1 Aurantibacter sp.
TATCAACCTTACTTGTTAGATGATTTTCTACATAGTTTTTCCGATTTAATAAAAACTGATTTTAAAGGTTTTAACCCAGAAAAAAGTATATTTAATACATCTTTTAAACCTAAAACAAGGCAATTAACTAAAACACTTAATTATGATGTTTGGGAATAAAAAAAAACAATTAGTCTGGCTGCTTTTTGGTGTTGTTATTCTTGGCTACTTATACAGATATAGTCCCTATAAAATTGAAGGTATAGGTTATTATAATAAAATTTGGGCACATAGAGCTAATTCTATAGATAAGGCAAATTCTGCTGCTAATTACTTTAACGGATTTGAATTGGATTTAATATATAATGAAATTTCTAATACGTTTGATATAAATCATCCAACAACAGAAAGTATAGGTTTAACTTTTGAAACATATTTAAATAAAATAGAGGTAAATGAGCAGCCATTTATGTGGTTAGATATTAAAAACCTAAAAACTGATAATTCAGCTTTAATTTTTAAGAGATTAGATATGCTTTTCTCTAAAAATAATTTTAAAAAATCTAAAGCTTTAGTCGAATCAAAATATCCTGAAGCTTTAGAAATATTTAATGCTTTTGGCTATAAAACTTGTTATTATTTACCAACAAAGTTATATACAAGCTCTAAAAAGGAATTAAGTGAACAAATAAATATAATTAAATCTAAACTAAAAAAACAACCTTATTTAGC
>NZ_JBELDZ010000016.1:17726-40947 GCF_042094015.1 Aurantibacter sp.
TCTTCAGCTTATTTGGATTATTCCATTTTATCTAAATATTTTCCAAAACGAACTAAATATGTATGGACATTAATTGGACCATATAGTGCAAATAAGTTCCAAGATGTTAGAAGGGTTTTAAAAGACACAACTGTAAAAGCAGTACTATTTAATTATAAAACATTTAAATTATAATTAGGTTATAAATCTGTTGTATAGACAATATTACCATTAAATATAGTCATAACGATAGTGGTTTTTAGTATTTCGTCTTCGCTAACAGTCATTAAATCTTGATTGTAAATAGTGAAATCTGCTAACTTTCCAGGTGTAATAGAGCCTTTGATTTTTTCCTCAAATGCGCCATAAGCAGCATCTAAAGTATAGGATTTTAAAGCTTGAGTTCTCGTCATTTTTTGTTCAGGTTCAAAACCTCCTTCAGGGAAACCTTTTAGAGTTTTTCTACTAACACTTGCGTAAAAACTTGCAATTGGATTAATAGGCTCTACAGGAACATCTGTTCCGTTTATAATAGGTACACCACTTTGTAATAAATCTTGCCACATATATGCACCTTCTTTAATTCTTTGT
This sequence comes from Aurantibacter sp., assembly GCF_042094015.1. Taxonomy (NCBI): domain Bacteria; kingdom Pseudomonadati; phylum Bacteroidota; class Flavobacteriia; order Flavobacteriales; family Flavobacteriaceae; genus Aurantibacter; species Aurantibacter sp. The sequence goes on from NZ_JBELDZ010000016.1 coordinate 18,297, forward strand.
TCTCCCAAACGATCTATTGCCCAAGGTCTGTCTGAAGACATATGAACAGCTTGCATTGCAGGAATCACATTTAATTCTGCAAATCTAGGTATGTCGTCTGGATGTAAATGTTGAGCATGTTCAATACGAAATCTATGATCTGAAATTAATTTAGAGCTTTTCTTTAAAGCTCTTTCATAGCGATCTAAAATCTCTCTGTTTGCTCTATCGCCTATGGCATGAGCGCAAACTTGAAAACCATTTTTAAGTCCGCTAGAAGCCGTTTTTTCAACAAAATCCATAGGTAATGTCTCGTGTCCAAAATGTCCTGGTTGATCAGAATAAGATTCTAATAACCAAGCACCTCTTGAGCCTAAAGCTCCATCACAATTTAATTTTACAGAACGAATAGTAAAAAGATGTTCTTTGTCTACATTTGGTCCTTTTAAATACCATTCATTAAGTAAATCTTTATCCCAGCCAGTTAACATAGCATAAAGTCTAACTTTTAAATTGTTTTCTGATTTCATTTTATTATAAAGCGAAATTGTCTCTCTGTCAATTCCAGCATCATGAAAACTAGTAATACCATTTTTATGACAAGCTTTTACAGCTAAATTAAAAGCCTTTGAGTCTGATTCTGGTGTGTTTTTTGGAATGTGTTTACTTATTAGAGTTTGTGCTCTCTCATTAAAAATCCCTGTAGGTCTATTAAATTCGTCTAGAAAAACTTCTCCACCTTTTATTTCAAAATTATTAACACCTTCTAATTTTAATAAATCTAACCCTGCAATTTGCATAGCTTTACTATTAGCAAAACTTGCATGTCCACTTGCATGACTTAAATATACAGGGTTGTTAGGAGATACTTCACTAAGTCTATGGTGTGTTTGAAACCCTTTAACTAAGTCTGTTGGTAAACTATCCCATTTACTTTGATGCCAACCTCTACCAATAATCCATTCTCCTGGTTTTGCAGTTTTAACTCGTTCTGCAACTGCATCTATAATATCTTGGTAACTAGAAGTTTTCATTAGATCTAGTCGTAATTCATTATAGCCTAACCCCATAAAATGTCCGTGTCCTTCTATTAGCCCTGGAGTCATTGTTTTACCTTTTAAGTCGATAAATTGTGTTTTTTTATTTTTGAAAGAATATGCTTCATCCAAATTTCCAGCAAAAAGAATAATATTACCTTTAGTAGCAACTGCTTCTACTTTTGTACTTGTTGAGTCTACTGTATATATAGTTCCTCCATGGATTATCATTGTTGCAAATTCCTTATTAGGATTAGCACATGAATTAAATAATAATATTGAAACTACTGTGATGTAAAGAAATAGAAGTTTGTTCATTATAAATTAGTGTTTAGGACTGTTAATTTACATTGTTTTATGTAATTTTTCACTGAATGAGTCAGGTCCATTAATATTTTATGGTTAAATGTTTTTATTATAGGTAAATAATTAGCGGTAGATCAGGTCTTAAATCAAATGATTTTCCTTGAATGTTATTATCAAAATATAATTCCATTAAATGTTCTTTTCCGTTTTTTATGGTTGTATTTTCAATTCTATTTATAGATTTCATTGTCTCTGTATTCAAATCTAAATCGGTTGATGATACTATAATATTTGTAATTTTTTTGGCACCATTTGGATGCTTAAAAAAATCCTTCCAAAAATCATCTTCACTAGGGAAGTTTTGTAAATCTGTTAAAGATTCAAATACTTGTGATTCAATTTCAGGATAAACAATAAAAACTGAAGGCTCTTTAAGGTGTGTTTTTGAATTTTTAGCTGAAAATATGGTCATGTTTTTCTCCATCCAATTTTGATGATAGCTAATTTTTTCAAAAGGAATTTTTTCTGATTTATAATCTTTAAGCTTAAGAGCAATACTAAACGGAGATGCTCCATTAACATAAAAATTTGCTCTTTCTTTGAAATCTAATTCTTTATTTATTAAGTTATTAGCCTCAAATTCATTTTGGTTATAAACAAAAATCAGTTCTAGGTATCCGTTTAAAAAATAAAAGTATTTTCCTGAAGTACCTTGTCCATCATGAATCCCTGAAAGTGAATCAGGAACAGAAACAAACCCAATATCTACTAATTTTTCTTTAGATGTTTTTGGGTTTTTTACCCAAATATTAAAATGATCAATTTGTAAATCTGTATTGCTGTTTTTTGTAATAGAATTAGCTTTTTTTTTATAATTACAGGATAAAAAACTAAAGGATAAGACTAAAGTTATAATGTAATTATGAATACTCATAACAGAACTATTTCTTAAAGTTTTTATTACGCTTATTATAATTTTTATCGCCACGTGTTTTTGGCTTTTTATATTTGGCAGCAATTTTAAATTTATAAGAACCACCAAGATTTTCTTTAGAGTTTTTTGCGCTTTTTTCATGAAAAGCTGGTCCAGGAGCATCTTCATCTCTACGTTTAGTAGGGTTGTAACGTTCTTTTATTACAGTACGTTCTTCTTCTATAAGTTCTGTAGAAACTTCTACTGCATCAGGAATTTCTATTAAAGGAATTTCCATTTGCATTAACGTTTCAATTTTTTCTAATCCATCTAATTCTTTAGCAGTAGAAAGTAAAATAGCTTCACCTTTGCGTTCAGCCCTACCAGTTCTACCAATTCTATGCATATAATTCTCTGGATAGCCTGGTGTATCAAAATTGATAACGTGACTTACATTATCTATATCTAATCCACGAGCCATAACATCAGTAGCAATCAAAATACGATTTGCGCCTTCACGAAACTGCTCAATACTACGTAAACGATAATTTTGTGTTTTATTAGAGTGAATTACACAGATTTCATCGTTTAAAGTTTCAGAAAGATGTTCGAATAATCGGTCTGCCATTCTTTTATGAGATACAAAAACAAGAACCTTATTAAAGGTTTTTTGGTCTTGAAAAAGGTGTTTAATTAAATTAAACTTGGTATAATAATTAGGTACGCTATATTTTCTTTGCGAAATATTTTCTAGTGGCGTACCAGAAATAGCAATAGATACTTTAGTAGGATTTATGAAAAAATCAGTAATTAACTCGTCCACATCTTCTGTCATAGTTGCAGAAAACATAATATTTTGTCTACGTTCAGGAAGAATATCAAAAATGTTAAGTAATTGATGTCTAAATCCTAAATCTAACATTACATCTACTTCATCTATAACTAATTTTTGAATAGATTTTAGTTGTAAAACTCTACTTACGGCTAAATCATATAAGCGACCTGGCGTAGCTACAATAATATCTTGTCCTTGTGCTACAGCTTGTTTTTGTGTGTTTATGTTAGTTCCTCCATAAACACCAAGAGTTCTGACATTAATATATTTTGCTAATTTATCAATTTCGCTTACTACTTGAACAACAAGTTCACGAGTTGGAACTAAAATTAAAATACGTGGTGCTTCTTGTTTAGAATATTTTAAATTTTTAAGTATTGGTAGCATATAGGCAAAAGTTTTACCTGTACCAGTTTGTGCAATACCAACCATATCTTTACCACCAGAAATAACCGAAAAAGATTCCGATTGAATAGGTGTTGGAGTTGTAAAACCTAAGTCGTCTAAACCATTATATAATGGCGTGTTTAAATTTAGTTCTTGAAAAGTCAAAATGCATTAATTTAACTGCAAAATTACCATTATTAATTGGTTTACACTAAATGCGCTTGGTGAATTTCAATTTTATAAGATGCAGAAAAAGATTTATTTGCTGATAATTTTATAATTCCATCTTTGTTTTTAAGCTCTTGATTGGTGTTTTTATAATCTGTAACTCCTAACCAAGGTTCTAAACAAATAAAATTAGCTTTAGGTTTTGCCCAAATCCCAAAGTAATTGTAATCTTTATATTTTATAGTTAAAACAGGTCCATTTTTATTACTGTTTAAAGTGATTTGTTTCGATTTTAAATCTTTAAAAATTAAGGCATCGTTATTAAATAAATCAGGAGTTAAGTTTATACTGTTTTTGGTAGTAAATATTGGCTTAGTTTTAGAAGATAATAATCCGCTTTCTTGGTCTAATAAATATGTTTCTGAAATTTCATCTTGCTCAAAAATAAGATTGTAATCAGAATACTTTTCATTTTTAAAGACAGGACATTTAAAAGCTGGATGACCGCCAACTGAGAAATATATAGTTTTAGTATCTGTATTTTCCACTTTGTAAGTTATGGTTAACTCATTGTTTTCTATAGTGTAAATAACATAATAATTAAATTTAAAAGGATAATTAACTTCTGTGTTTTTATTATTTTGAAGTAAGAAAGTTAAGCTGTTTTCTGTTTCCTTAATACATTTTATGTCTTTGTTATATCTAATAAATCCGTGTTTTGGTATGCTATACTTTTTGTTATTAAAAATATAAGAACCATCTTTTAAAGCGCCAACAATAGGGAAGAGGTTTGGCGCAAAATTAGCCCAAATTTCTTGATTAGCATTCCACATAAAATTAGTGTTATTTTTAGTGGATTTTATTTGGCACAATTCTGCTCCAATTGTTTTTATAGAAATCTCTAAAAGGTTATTTTTTAGTGTGAGCATTGTTTTTGATTTAAACTAATGGCTAAAAGGTATTATTTTTTATGAAATCTCATTAACTTTGAAACATAATTTTTATCATTGAGAACCAAAAAGACATACCAACTTACAAAAATAGAACCATTTAAAGCACAATTATTGGCTTGGTCTCAGCAATTTGATACTGTACTTTGGTTGGATTCTAATAATTATAGTCAGCAGTATTCTAATTACGATGCAGTTTTAGCTGTAGAAGAATTTACAAGCATAAAAACAGATTATTTAGATGCTTTTAATCAATTAAAAGAATACCAAACATTAACAAAAGATTGGATTTTTGGCTACTTAACTTACGATTTAAAAAATGATGTGGAAGTATTAAAATCTAATAACACTTCAGTTTTAGATTTTCCTGAATTATATTTTTTCCAACCTCAAAAATTATTTTTAATAAAAGGAAATACTTTAGAAGTTCAGTATTTAAAAATGGTAGATAATGAAATTGAATCTGATTTCAATACTATTTTTAATTTTGAAATTGAAAACAAATTAGATCTTGAGAATTATGGCGAAAAAGTTAAAATAAAATTAACCTTAACTAAAGACAATTATTTAGAACGTGTTAAAAAAGTATTAAACCATATTCAAAGAGGAGATATTTACGAAGCTAATTTTTGTCAGGAGTTTTTTGCTGAAGATGTAGAAATCAATCCATACACAGTTTATAACAAGTTAAATAATATATCTAATCCGCCATTTGCATCTTACTTTAAGCATTTAAACACTTATGTAATGTGTGCTTCGCCAGAACGCTATTTAAAAAAGGAATCTGATAAATTAATCTCTCAACCTATAAAAGGAACAGCTAAAAGATCTGCAAATAAACAAGAAGATGAGTTATTAAAAGACACTTTAGAAAATGATGCTAAAGAGCGAAGTGAAAACGTTATGATTGTTGATCTGGTTAGAAATGACTTATCTAAAACAGCACAAAAAGGAAGCGTAAATGTAGAGGAGTTATGTAAAATTTATAGTTTTGATCAAGTACATCAAATGATATCTACTGTAGTTTCTAAAGTAAAACCAGAAATTCATCCAGTAGATATTATAAAAACAACCTTTCCAATGGGAAGTATGACTGGTGCACCAAAAATTTCGGCAATGCAAATTATTGAAGATTTAGAAGTGTCAAAACGTGGTTTGTATAGTGGAGCCATTGGTTATTTTACACCAGAAAACGATTTCGATTTTAACGTTGTAATTCGTTCTATTTTATATAATAAAACAAAAAAATATGTATCTTATTCTGTTGGTGGCGCAATTACTGTAAAAAGCGATCCTACTAAGGAATATGAAGAATGTTTGCTAAAAGCAAAAGCAATGCGTCAAGCTTTAGAAACTTAAATTATGCTTCAAGAATTTAAAGTACATATTAATAATCAATTTTCATTTTTAAATGAAAAAAAGCTACTTGTTGCCATTTCTGGTGGTTTAGATAGTGTTGTTTTAGCATATTTATGCAAGTCATTAAAATTTGATTTCAGTTTAGCACATTGTAATTTTTCTTTAAGAGATAAAGAGAGCAATACTGACGAAACTTTTGTTAAGCAATTAGCAAAGGATTTAGATGTTGAAATTTTTACTAAAACGTTTCCAACTGAAAAATTTGCCAAAAAAGAAAAATTATCGATTCAATTAGCAGCGCGAAAATTAAGATATAATTGGTTTGAAGAAATTCTTGAAAGAGAAGCTTTAGATTATGTTTTAACTGCACATCACGCAGATGATAATTTAGAAACTTTACTTATTAACTTATCTCGTGGAACAGGAATAGAAGGATTAACTGGAATTCCACCACTAAACAACAATATAGTAAGACCTTTATTGCCATTTTCTAGAAAAATTATAAAAGCTTATGCTTTAGAGCAACAGATTAATTGGCGAGAAGATAGTAGTAATGCATCTACTAAATATTTAAGAAACAAATTAAGACATGATGTAATTCCTGTTTTAAAAGATATAAATCCAAATATACTTCAGAATTTAAACACTACAATTTCTAATTTAAATGACACCAAATCTATTGTGGTCGAAAGTTTAAAGGCTGTTTTGAAGCGTGCAGTTATTTCTAAAACAGAAGGAGAAACAGTTTACAGAATTTCTGAATTTAAAAAAATAGATGTTCCAAAAGCTTATATCCACGAAATTTTTAAAGTTTATGGTTTTACTGCTTTTAATGATATTGTAGATTTATTAGATGCACAATCTGGAAAAATAATTACCTCTAAAACGCATCAGCTTTTAAAAGATAGAGAAACACTTATTTTAACTAAAATTGATACTAAAAAAGAGTTTGAAATCGTAGTGAATTCTTTAGAAACAATAAAAACACCTTTGGGAAAATTAGTTTTCGAAAAAGTATCTAATGTTGGTATTGTTGAAAATAATTCAATTTTTGTAGATGCCAAAATGTTAAACTTTCCTTTAACTGTAAGTTCTAAACAAGAAGGCGACTACTTTTACCCATCAGGAATGAATGGTAAAAAAAAAATAAGCAAATATTTTAAGGATATAAAGCTATCTTTGATTGCAAAGGAAAAAGCTTTAATATTGCGTAGCTCAAACCAAGTAGTTTGGGTTATAAACTACAGATTAGATAACCGATTTAAAGTGACTAAATCAACAAAAAAAATTATTAAAATATCATTAATATGAAATATATATTAGCATTATTTATAACATTTTTTTCTTTAGAAAACAGTGTTGCTCAAGTTTTAGAACCTGTAAAATGGCAAACTAAAGTAGAAAAAATTTCTAATACTGATTATAATTTAGTTTTTGAAGCTGATATAGATGATGATTGGCATATTTACTCTCAATATACACCTGAAGGTGGACCTTTAAATTTTGAAGTTGATTTCTTAAACATTAATGGGAACTATGAATTAATAGGTGATTTAAAAGAAGGTAAAACTTACAAAGAATTTAATGAAACATTTGGTGTTAACGAAATTTTCTTTTCAAAAAAGGCAATTCTTAATCAAAAAATTAAAATTTTAAATCTTGAAAATAAACAGATTAAAGTTGAGTTTTTCTATCAAGTATGTAAAACAGTATGTATTAATGAAACTAAAAATTTCACTTTATCTTTAGATGGAACTAATGTTCTTGAAAAGAATATAACTATCGATGAAAATTCTAAATCACTATCTAAAAAATTAAAAATAGATATAAAAGGTGCTGGAGAATTTCAAAAAGAAGAAGTAAAAGAGAAGACAAACATAGGAATCTTTATTCTTGGTTTTTTAGGTGGTTTAATAGCTCTACTAACACCTTGTGTGTTTCCAATGATTCCATTAACAGTTTCTTTTTTTACTAAAAGTGCTGAAAACACCCAAAAAGGAATTGCAAATGCAATGCTTTATGGTTTGTTTATTTTAATTATTTACGTGTTATTAAGTTTGCCTTTTCACTTTTTAGACTCATTAAATCCAGAAATATTAAATACAATTTCAACTAACGTTTGGTTGAACATCATTTTCTTTGGAATATTATACTTTTTCTCATTCTCGTTTTTTGGTTTTTATGAAATCACATTACCAACGTCATGGGGAAATAAAATGGATGAAACTTCTTCTAAAATAGGTGGTTTTATTGGAATATTCTTTATGGCTTTAACTTTAGCTATTGTTTCTTTTTCTTGTACAGGTCCAATTCTAGGTTCTTTATTAGCAGGTTCTTTAACTAGCGATGGAGGAGCAATGCAATTAACTATGGGAATGAGTGGATTTGGTTTAGCATTAGCTTTACCATTTACTTTATTTGCTATGTTTCCAAAATGGTTAAACTCTTTACCTAAATCTGGTGGTTGGTTAAATTCAACTAAAGTTGTTTTAGGTTTTTTAGAATTAGCTATGGCTTTTAAATTTCTTTCTAATGCCGATTTAGTTAAACATTGGGGTTTATTAAAACGTGAAGTATTTATTGGAATTTGGATTATTATTTTTATAGGTTTAGCACTTTATTTATTTGGTAAAATTAAATTCCCACACGATAGTCCATTAAAGAAATTAGGAATTCCTAGAATTAGTTTTGCCATTTTAGTTGTCGCTTTTGTAATTTATCTAATTCCTGGTTTAACTAATACAGAACATGCTAACCTTAAGTTATTAAGTGGTTTTCCACCACCATTAACTTATAGTTTGTACGAGAAAGAGTCTGAATGTCCGTTGGGTTTAGAATGTTATAAAGATTTTACACAAGGCGTTGCAGCTGCAAAAGAGCAAAACAAACCTATAATGTTAGATTTTACGGGTTGGGCTTGTGTGAATTGCAGAAAAATGGAAGAACAAGTTTGGAGTCAAGATAAAATTTATAATACACTTCAAGATTATGTAGTTATTTCACTTTATGTAGATGATAGAAAAGAATTACCAGAAAATGAGCAGTTTGATTTTTTAAGAGCTAATGGTTCAAAAAAACGTATAGAAACAATTGGAGATAAGTGGTCAACCTTTCAAACTATAAATTTTAATAATAACTCACAACCTTTTTATGTGTTAATGAACAGTGATTTACAATTATTAAATCATACTACTGCAAATACTCCAAATGCAGACGAATACTACAATTGGTTGCAAAAAGGCTTAGAGAGTTTTAAAAAGTAATATAAATACATTTTAGATTAAAAAAGTGAGAATTTTAGTTCTCGCTTTTTTTGTGCTTAATTTTTAGTACATTTAAGAAAACCAATATTTTATGCTTAAAAAAGTTTTTGGAAGTGCTGTTTTTGGAGTAGATGCAACTACTATAACTGTGGAAGTTAATGTAGATAAAGGAATTGGTTATCATTTGGTTGGTTTACCAGATAACGCTATTAAAGAAAGTAATTACCGTATTGCGGCGGCATTACAAAATAATGGTTTTAAAATTCCGGGGAAGAAACTTATAATTAATATGAGTCCAGCAGATTTACGTAAAGAAGGTTCTGCTTACGATATGACATTGGCTGTAGGAATACTTGCAGCATCAAATCAAATTCAAGCTGAGGATTTAGAAAAATATATTATAATGGGCGAATTATCTTTAGATGGATCTCTTCAACCAATAAAAGGTGCTTTGCCAATTGCTATTAAAGCTAAGGAAGAAGGTTTTGAAGGCTTTATTTTACCTAATCAGAATGCCAAAGAAGCAGCAATTGTAGATGGATTAAAAGTTTATGGCGTAGATAATATTGAACAAGTCATTAATTTTTTCGATAAAAATGAACTATTAGAAGAAACTATAGTAAATACAAGAGAAGAGTTTTATAAGAACTTAGATTTTCCAGAATTTGATTTCTCAGATGTAAAAGGTCAAGAAAGTATAAAACGTTGTATGGAAATTGCAGCAGCTGGCGGACATAACGTGATATTAATTGGTCCGCCAGGAGCAGGAAAAACAATGTTAGCAAAACGATTGCCTAGTATTATGCCACCTATGACGTTGCACGAAGCTTTGGAAACTACAAAAATTCATTCTGTGGTTGGTCGTGTAAAAAGTTCTGGATTATTATCTCAAAGACCATTTAGAAGTCCACATCATACCATTTCCAATGTAGCACTTGTAGGCGGCGGAAGTTATCCGCAACCTGGCGAAATTTCATTATCTCATAATGGCGTGTTATTTTTAGATGAATTGCCAGAGTTTAAACGCGAGGTGTTAGAAGTAATGCGTCAACCTTTAGAAGATAGAGAAGTGACTATTTCTAGAGCAAAATTTACAGTTACTTATCCAAGTAGTTTTATGTTAGTGGCAAGTATGAATCCTAGTCCAAGTGGATATTTTAACGATCCAGATGCGCCAGTAACTTCTAGTCCTGCAGAAATGCAACGTTATTTAAGTAAGGTTTCTGGGCCACTGTTAGATAGAATAGATATTCATATTGAAGTTACACCAGTACCTTTTGAAAAATTGTCTAGCGAACATAAAGCAGAATCTTCTGTAGATATTAGAAAACGTGTTACTGCAGCAAGAGATATTCAAACCAAACGATTTGAGAATTTAGAAAATATTCATTACAATGCTCAAATGTCTGTAAAACAGATTAGAGAATATTGTGCGTTAGATGAAGACTCTAAAACCTTATTAAAAACAGCTATGGAACGCTTAAATTTATCTGCCAGAGCTTATGATAGGATTTTAAAAGTATCTAGAACCATAGCTGATTTAGAAAATAGCGAAACTATTACTGGAACTCACTTAACAGAAGCTATACAATATAGAAGTTTAGATCGTGATGGTTGGTTGGGGTAATTACAGCCACTTTAAAAGTTTTTTTACATTATTTAGTTTGTTTTTGTAAGGTGCATACCTAAAAGGTAAATCTAACCAGTTTCCTTTTTTTACAATACTTTTTTGATGTGTAAATGTATTAAAGGAATGTTCACCGTGATACGCTCCAATACCGCTGTTTCCAACACCACCAAAAGGTAATCTGTGATTGGTGAATTGTATAATAGTATCGTTAATTACGCCTCCACCAAAAGAAAAACTATTCAAAATATTAGTTTTAAACTTTAAATTATTACTAAAAACATACAGTGCTAATGGCTTTTCATAATTATTAATGGTTTCAGAAATATTTTCAAAACTTGAATATGAAATTACGGGTAAAATAGGACCAAATATTTCGCCTTTCATAACATTACTAGATAGTTTTGACTCATCTAATAGAGTAGGAGCTATATAGTTTGTTACTGGATTAGTTTTTCCACCACAGACAATAGTTTCATTTTCTAAAAAGCCTTTTAAACGTTCAAAATTCTTTTCATTTACAATTCTTGTAAAATCCTCAGAGTTTTCAGGGTTTGTTCCATAAGTGGTAATAATTTCATTTTTAATTAAATTATAAAACTCCTGTTTAATATTTTCTTTTATTAGTATATAATCTGGAGCAATACATGTCTGTCCAGCATTTAAAAATTTACCCCAAACTAATCGTTTAGCGGTTAGTTTTAAATTTGCTGTTTCATCAATTATACAAGGATTTTTTCCACCTAACTCTAAAGTTACTGGTGTTAAATGTTCTGCCGCAGCTTTAGCCACAATTTTACCTACATTAACACTTCCTGTAAAAAATATATAATCCCAGTTTAATTTCAATAGATTAGAAGCCACTTCCGCATTTCCTTCAATAACCAAAGCGTGTTCAGGTTTAAAAACTTTACTTATAATAGTATTTAATAAACTAGAGGTGTTAGGTGTTAATTCACTTGGTTTTAAGACAACTGTATTTCCACAAGATATTGCTGCTATTAATGGTGCTATTGCCAGTTGAAATGGGTAATTCCAAGGCGAAATTATTAAAACAGCTCCATAAGGATCTTTGTAAATAAACTCTGAAGAAGGGAAATTTAATAAAGCAGGTTTAATACGTTTTGGTTTAGACCACGTTTTTATCTTTTTTATAAATAAATCAATTTCAGATAAAACTACAGATATCTCTGTAATATAAGTTTCAAAAGCAGGTTTGCCAAAATCTTTATAAATAGCAACTATAATATCTTGTTCTTTAGATATTATTTCTCTTTTTAAAACTTGTAATAATGAAATTCTATATGATATTGATTTAGTTTCTTGAGATGCGAAAAAAGCTTTTTGACTTTGCAGAATTTTAGAAAACATACTTTTTTAGGGAAAGTTACGTAATTGAACTTAACAACGGTAAAAATTATTAAACTTTAAGATTTTAATTCTGCTTTATTTTTAATAATCAATTAAAATGATGAAATTAAGTCTATATGAGGAGTTGATTTTTATATCTTTAAATTTATGACTGATGCAAAATTATATCAATTAAAATTTCCTGTAGGAGAATTTAAAAAACCAAATCCAATTATAGAAGAACATATCTTGGAATGGATTAATGTTTTAGAAACGTTTCCTAAAGATTTAAGAACTTTAGCTCAAGATTTATCAGATGAAAGCTTATTACTTAAATATAGACAAGATAGTTGGACTGTAAGACAAGTTATTCATCATATTTCAGATAGTCACCATAATAGTTATACCAGATTTAAATGGACAATAACAGAAAATTCTCCAATTATAAAAGCATATAATGAAGTGGCTTGGGCAAATTTAGATGATTATAATTTGCCTATAGATTTGTCATTAAAACATATTGAAGTTATACATGCTAAGTTGGTTGCTTTTGTTAAAACATTATCTGAAGCTGATTTTGATCGTTATTTTATCCATCCTGAAACAAATGGTAAGGTGACTTTGAAAGAAAATTTAGGAATTTATGCTTGGCATAGTTTGCATCATTTAGCGCATATAAAACAGGCTTTAGATAATGGATTTTAAATTGAAAAAACGAATTGGTTTTGATACTTTTAAAAAGCCAGATTTAAGAGTTGGTACTATAATTTCTGTAGAAGATTTTCCAGAAGTTAGAAAACCAGCTTATAAGTTAACTATTGATTTTGGTGACTTAGGTGTAAAAAAAACATCGGCTCAAATTACTACACTATATACAAAAAATGAACTACTAAATAGGCAAATTGTAGCAGTGGTAAATTTTCCATTGAAACAAATAGCAAATTTTATGAGTGAATGTTTAGTCTTAGGAGCTGTAAAAGGAAAAGATGTTATTCTATTACGTCCAGAAGCAAAAGTTTTAAATGGAAGCATTGTAGCATAAAAAAAGCTTCATATAATATATGAAGCTTTTGTAATAACCTTTATTTAGTATTTAATTAAATATCATCAAAATCTACATCTGTAAATCTACTTTCAGAAGGATTTTCAGTTGTTGTTTCTTGGGTACTTTCATTAGAGGTAACTTCAAAGTCACGTTTAAAATCTTTTTGGTGTCTTTCACTAATAACTTCATTTCCTTTTTCAGAAATAACGTAATCTGTCATCTCTTTTAAAATTGTATTAAACTCGTTAAAATCTTCTTTATACAAATAGATTTTGTGTTTTTTGTAATGAAAAGAACCGTCATCGTTTGTAAACTTCTTGCTTTCAGTAATTGTTATGTAGTAATCTCCAGCTTTAGTTGCTCTAACATCAAAAAAGTAAGTACGTCTTCCAGCTCGTAATACTTTTGAGAAAATTTCTTCTTTCTCCATCATTTCGTAATTACCCATAATAGTTTATTTATTTACTCAAAAATCTAAAAAAAAAGTTGAGTAAGCAACAAATTTTATAATTCTTTTTGACTTAATTGTTTTTTGTATAATTCAGCATAATACCCATTATTACTAATTAGCTCTTTATGAGTACCTTGCTCTATAATTTCTCCTTTATCTAAAACTATAATTTGATCTGCATTTTTAGCCGATGAAATTCTATGACTTACAATTAAAGTTGTTGTTTGCTGTGTAAGTTGCTTTAAGTTATTTAAAATCTTTTCTTCGGTTTCTGTATCTACTGCAGATAAACAATCGTCGAACAATAATATATTAGGATTTTTTATAATTGCTCTTGCAATAGAGACACGTTGTTTTTGTCCACCAGAAAGAGTTATACCTCTTTCTCCTAATATAGTTTCGTATTGCTTATTAAATTCAATAATGTTTTTATGGACATAAGCATTTTTAGCAGCATCAATCACTTGTTCGTGAGTAGCATTTTCACGACCAAATTTTATATTATTCTTAATGGTGTCACTAAATAAAAAGGCATCTTGAGGTACATAGCCAATAGATGTTCTTAAATCTTTTAAATTTAGGTTTTTAATAGTAGTGTTATCCACTAAAACAGTTCCATTACTTGTATCGTATAGTCTACTAACCAAGTCTAATACTGTTGATTTTCCAGAGCCAGTTTTACCAATTATTGCTAAAGTATCACCGCTTTTAACTTTAAAACTAATATTTTTAAGTGCAGTAATATTAGTATCATCATAAGTAAAGGTTACATTTTTAAACTCAATATTTCCTTGAATTGGTGTGCTTTTTTGTACCGTATTTTTAATTTCAGGATCTATTTTTAAGAATTCATTAATTCGTTTTTGAGATGCTTCTGCTTCTTGTACAATAGACGTAACCCAACCAACTGTAGCAACTGGCCAAGTAAGTAAGTTAACGTATATTATAAACTCAGTTATAGTTCCAAGCGTAATTTCGTCATTAATGTATTGTTTTCCTCCAACGTAAATTACGATAATATTACTAATACCTATTAATAATAGCATCATAGGAAAAAAGAAGGCTCTAATTTTCACTAATTTTAATTGCTTTTCTTTATTCTCTTTAGATAGTTTATTAAAATCGATAATAGTTTTAGTCTCTATTCCATAAGCTTTTATAACAGATATACCACTAAATGTTTCTTGTGTAAATGTTGATAGTTTTGATAAATACTCTTGTACAATTCTACTACGCTTATTAATTTCTTTACTTATTTTGTATATAAAAACAGATAGAATTGGTAATGGAATTATTGTATAAAGTGTTAATGTTGGCGAAGATTTATACATAAAAACTAACACAGCTACAAAAAGCATAAGTGTATTTATACTATACATTATTGCAGGTCCAGAATACATTCTAACCTTAGAAACATCTTCTGTAATACGATTCATTAAATCTCCAGTTCTATTTTTTTTGTAGAAGTTTAATGATAGGTTTTGATATTGCTGATAGATTTCATTTTTTAAATCAAACTCAATATATCTAGAAATGTTAATTATAGTTTGACGCATAAAAAATGTGAAAACACCAGTAGAAATAGCTGTTCCAATAATTAAAGATATATTTAGTAATAAACTTGATTTTAAATTGGTTAAATCTTTAGTATCTGCCTTTAAGTATTCATCTATAATATCTATGGTTTCACCTATAAAACTTGGAACAAATACTTTAAAAAGATTACAAACAATAGTTATTATAATACCTATTAGTAGTTTTGTTTTATATTTCCTAAAGTATTTGTTAAGGTGTTGTAATTCTTTCATTTAATTAAATCAAATCGTTTCAAATTAATAATTTCTTAATTATTGGTGATATTTATTGCATAAATGTTAATATATAATTATTTTTGCTTGCATTATTAAATATAATGCAATTTTACACTTATATCAATAAACACCTAATTACATAATGGTTTCAGACATATTAACACCAGATCAATTAAAAAAAGTAGATCCAGTTTTTGGACAATTATCTTTCGATAATCATGAGCAAATTGTTTTTTGTAATGACAAAGATACAGGATTAAAAGCTATTATAGGAATACATAATACAGTTTTAGGACCAGCTTTAGGTGGAACAAGAATGTGGCAATATGCTAACGAATGGGAAGCTTTAAATGATGTTTTAAGATTATCTCGTGGAATGACTTATAAATCAGCCATAACAGGATTAAATCTTGGTGGAGGAAAAGCAGTTATAATTGGTGATGCTAAAACACAAAAAACGCCAGAATTAATGCGTCGTTTTGGTGAGTTTGTCCATAGTTTAAGTGGAAAGTATATTACTGCAGAAGATGTTGGAATGGAAACATCGGATATGGATACAGTAAGAGAGGTTACACCTTATGTTACTGGAATCTCTGAAAGTTTAGGTGGATCAGGAAACCCTTCTCCAATTACAGCTTATGGCGTTTTTATGGGAATGAAAGCTGCTTCTAAATATAAATTTGGAACGGACGATTTAGAAAATAAAAGTGTTTTAGTACAAGGAATTGGACATGTTGGGGAATCTTTAGTTGAACATTTAACAAATGATGGTGCTAAAGTTATTATTTCAGATATTAACGAATCTCGTTTAGAAGCTGTAAGTTCAAAATACGGAGCAACTATTTATAAAGGATCTGATTTATATAGCGAACCTGTAGATATTTATGCGCCATGTGCTTTAGGAGCAACTATAAATAATGATACTATAAATAAAATTCAAGCTAAAGTTATTGCAGGTGCTGCAAATAATCAATTAGCAAACGAAGTTGTTCATGGAAAATTATTACAAGAAAAAGGTATTGTTTACGCACCAGATTTTTTAATTAATGCTGGTGGAATTATTAATGTTTATGCCGAATTAGAAAAATACGGTAAAGCAGAAATTATGCGTAAAACAGAAAATATTTACAACACAACATTAGAAATTTTAAATAATGCAGAAAAAAATAGTGTTACTACTTTAGATGCAGCATTAACAATAGCAAAAAATAGAATAGCAGAAAGAAAAAATAAAAACAGTTAATAGTTTTTACTTTTAATTAAAGTATTATTTTTGCAAAGCGATAGAAACACTTCTATCGCTTTTTTTAAACTACAAGTTCTTTTAGACTATGTTAAATAGAAGGCATATCAGAATCAAAGTAATGCAAGTACTTTACGCTTTTAACGGAAGTGAAAGTGATGACTTTACTAAAGATCAAAAATTCTTACTAAATAGTATAGATAATATGTATTCTTTATACATATTACTTCTGTCTTTAATGGTTGAAGTTAGAGAAAAAGCAGAGTTGCAAATAGATAAAGACCAGAAAAAACATTTTGCATCTGATGAAGAAAAAAGTCCTAATAGAAAATTTATTAATAACGAAGTGTTATTAAGCATTGCTAATAATCCTGCATTTCTTTTAAAGCAAGATGATTTAAATGTAAATAACTGGAAATTAGATGGTGAATATGTAGATATAATTTATAAAGAGCTTGTTTCAAGTAGCCTATATAAAGAATACATATCTACTAAAACATCGACTTTTAAAGAAGATAGAAATTTTATTGTTGACTTTTTTAAAGAAATTGTAGCACCTAACGACAAGCTTTATAATTATTTGGAAGATAAGAATTTAACCTGGTTAGATGATTTACCAATTGTAAATACAACAATTCTAAAAATTTTAAAGAAAACAAAACAAGATTCACCAGATGTACATTTGACTCCTAAACTCTATAAGGATACTGAAGATAAAGAATATGCAATTAACTTATTTAAAAAGTCTTTGTTAAATCAAGGTGAATTAAAATCAGTTATAGGTTCTAAAACAAAAAATTGGGATGCAGATCGTATCGCATCATTAGATACAGTATTGTTGACTATGGCATTGTGTGAAATTGAAAAATTTCCATCTATTCCAACTAAAGTAACCATTAATGAATATTTAGAAATTGCTAAAGAATACTCGACACCAAAGAGTAGTATTTTTATAAATGGTATTTTAGATAAAATAGTAAAAGAACACCAAGCAGCAGGAACATTAAATAAAATCGGTAGAGGTTTGATGTAATAAAAAATAATCTTATTTTTACAATTCAATAATAAATTAAAATAAAACGAAATGAAAAGAGTATTTTTAATGTTAAGCGCAGTATGCTTAGTAGGATTTACATCTTGTAAAGAAGATGCAACAACAAAAATTGATGAAACAAACGTAGCAGCAGCTGCAGTTAGAGATGCACAATCTTCTAAATTTCCAGTTTTAACATTTTCAGAAACAGAACATGATTTTGGAGAAATTATTAATGGAACTCCAGTAGAAAACGTATTTACTTATAAAAACACAGGAGATTCTCCATTAGTAATTACTAATATTAAAAGTACTTGTGGATGTACAATTCCTCAGGACTGGTCTAAAGAACCTTTAGCACCAGGAGCAGAAGGAAAATTTACAGTTAAGTTTAACGGTAAAGGAAATGGTAATACGTCTAAAGCTGTAACAATTACTGCAAATACAGAAAAAGGTAGCGAAGTTGTTAGAATTAAAGCTTTTGTTAAGCCAGATCCTAATGCACCAGCTAAGGTAGCACCAGCAAATTCTCCAATGGCACCAGTTGTTAAGTAATGGAGCAATTATCTAGTATATTACCAATTTTAGCTATGTTTGCTGTAGTGTATTTCTTTATGATTGCACCACAAATGAAAAAGGCTAAAAACGAAAAAAAATTCGCAGCTGAATTAAAAAGAGGCGACCGTATTGTTACACTTAGTGGATTACACGGTAAAATATTAGAGTTAAATGATAAAGATAATTCTTGTATTATTGAAACTCTTTCAGGTAAATTAAAATTTGATCGTGCTGCCATTTCTATGGAAAGAACTAAAATTTTAAACAAACCAAAAGAAGATAAAAAGTAAATTGCTTTTTAATTAAATAAAAATGCTTCAAGTAAACTTTTACTTGAAGCATTTTTTTATATAATAAAGTTAGAGATTAACAGTTTTTATATTTGTCGTGTAATCCAGTATCTTTTAGAATTAAAGGTGCTATTTTTTCTAATCTAGATATTTTTGTAGCTTCTCTTTTTGCAGATTTTATATAAAGACAATATTCTTTTTGTTTACTTGGAGATAGATTTTTGTACGATGCTTCTAATTCAGAATTTTGATTTAGAAGCAGTTGTAATTCCTTTGGAATACTAAAAGACTTTGACGTTGTTTTTGTAGGCTTTAACTCTTTTCCAAGTTTTTGATTTTCTATAGCCTCTTTTATATAACTTAAAATTGTAGGTTGATTTAATTCTTTAATTGAAGTAAAACGTAATTGCCTGAGTGCTTTTGTTTTTCCATCTTGAGCATTAAACAATAGATTATGTTTATCTTCTAAAAATACGCCATTAAAAAACCACAGGCAAAAATGATTTTTAAACGCACCTAAACCAATAACATTTTTATTTTTTAAAGTATAAGTAGGAGCGTTCCATTTTATAGTTTCTTCTAATTCTGTAGATAATAAAAGTGATCTTAGAATTTCTAGTTCATTTTTAAAGTGATTATTGTTTTCTAAATATTCTTCTACGGAATAGATTTTTTTCATTATTAATGAAGTTTTAATTCGTTCTTAACCTTGTCTTCTGTTGGTCTAATCATTATTAAATAGATAATAATTAGAATTCCAAAAAGTATAAAATCCTTTTGAAGAATTAATAATGCAAAAGCAGAACCTTCTAAAATTGCCCAACGTATAATAGATGCAGATTGGTATTCTATAATTTTTTGTTGTTCTGTAGAACTTGGAGAAATTACTTTTAACTTTTGCTTAAAAATAAGATTACTAATTATAAACGCTACAATTGGAATAAATATATAAATTATATTTCCTGAAGTTATTTTAAGGAAAATAAGTAAATCCGAAATTGATTTTAAACCTGATAATAAATAATAGCCAATTATAAGTCCAGCACAAAGTGCAAAATGAATAACCTTTAAAACGCGTAGTTGTTCTTTCATTTATTAAGTGTAATTAATCTTGTTTTTTTGAAGTAATTACTTTTGCAATTTGTCCACCAATCCAAGCCATAGGAATATAAGCTAAAAGAACATCAGTTATTGTAAACCAAATTGGTCCAGAAATCATATAATTAACAGCTATTCCGCCAAGTAAAAATAAAAACCCAATTGCTAAAGCAAATTTCATTTTATGGTTTTCAGCAATTATAAAGGCAAGAAAAGCACCAATTAAAGTTCCTAATGCGTGTGCTAAAAAAGGAAAAATAAAATAGTTGTATTCTAGAGTTGGCATAACTTTAGACAAGGCATCCATATTATTAATATCTATACCTTCAATAGGGAAAACACTGTGACCAGTTTGTATTAAAAGCATATTTATAGTACTTCCTAAAAGCCAGCCTAAAACTATAGCTAAAATATTTTTAATAATTGGATTCATATTATCTGTATTAGTTAGATAAACAATATACTAAAAATGATCTATTTAATTAATTTCTCAAATGCCAATCGCTTATCATTATCATCTAAATAAATAATACCACAATAGCTATAGCCTAAAGTTTTCAGTAGGGTTTGCATACCAATATTATTTTCGTGAGTATCTATTCTCATTGAAGTTATGTTTTGTGACCTTAAAAGCTCTTCAAAATAGTTAAAAATATATTTTGCAATGCCTAATTTTCTAAAAGAATTACCAACAGCCATTCTATGTATTACGCCATAAACTGAGTTTTGAGGAGTAAGCCAATCACCTTCAATTTTAGTGTATGTTGGTTCCGGATTAGTTGTAAACATAGTAGTTGCCATAACTTGGCTAGAACTGTTTTTTACTAAATAACTTTCGTTTTGCTTTATGTCTGTAAGTATTCTTGTAGAATCTGGATAGCCATTTTGCCATTGGTCTATACTTAAAGACGCTAAATAATCCTGAGCATCTTTAATTATTAACATAATAGAATCAAGATCTGATTTATTTGCTTTTACTAATTCCATAATTCTGTTTAGTAACATGCGTTCCAAATAGCATCGTTTGGTAAATCTGCGGTAATTTTAATTGGTTCTTTTGTAACTGGATGAATAAACTCTATAAATCTTGCGTGAAGACAAATACTTCCATCTTTATTACTTCTATCGAAACCATATTTTAAATCGCCTTTAATTGGAGAACCAATAGTGGATAATTGTGTTCTAATTTGATGATGTCTACCAGTTTCTAATTTAACTTCTAGAAGTGTGTAATTATCTAATTTCTTTAATGTAGAGTAGTGTAGTATTGCTTTTTTACTTTCAGGTATTTCTTTAATATATGCAGTTGATTTGTTGTTTTTTGGGTTCTTTTTTAGCCAATTAATTAACGTACCGTTAGACTTTACAGGTGCTTTTTTCACTAAAGCCCAATATGTTTTAGTAATTTCTTTTGTTAAGAATAACTTGTTTAGTCTTGGTAAAACCTTACTTGTTTTAGCAAAAAGAACCAAACCAGTTGTTGGCCTATCTAATCTATGAACAGTTCCTAAATAGACATTTCCTGGTTTATTATATTTATCCTTAATGTATTCCTTTACAACATCGCTTAAAGGCTTATCACCAGTTTTATCACCTTGAACAATATCTCCAGAGCGTTTGTTTATAGCTATAATGTGATTATCCTCATAAATTACTTGAAGATTTTCTTTATTAGAAACGATGTTTTTTTTGTGAATCACAAAATTAATATTGCTCAGATTCGTTAGGGAAATCAACAGTTTTTACATCGTTAACATATTGTCCAATAGCATTAGTCATTTCTTCATATAAATTCATATAACGTCTTAAAAAGCGAGGATTAAATTCGTGTGTCATTCCAATCATATCATGTAATACTAAAACTTGTCCATCTACACCAGATCCAGCTCCAATTCCAATAACAGGGATAGAAATACTCTTAGCAACTTCTTCGGCTAATTTTGCTGGTATTTTTTCTAAAACAAGTGCAAAACATCCTGCTTTTTCAAGCATTAAAGCATCTTTTTTTAGTTTCTCAGCTTCTTCTTCTTCTTTGGCTCTTACAGTGTAAGTTCCAAATTTATAAATGGATTGAGGTGTTAAACCTAAATGTCCCATAACAGGAATTCCTGCATTTAGGATACGTTTTATAGATTCTTTAATTTCTTTTCCACCTTCCATTTTTACAGCATGTCCACCAGATTCTTTCATAATTCTAATAGCACTACGTAAAGCTTCTTTAGGATCACTTTGGTAACTACCAAACGGCAAATCTACTACAACTAAAGCACGTTCTACAGCTCTAACTACAGATTGTGCATGGTAAATCATTTGATCCAATGTAATAGGTAAAGTTGTTTCATGACCAGCCATAACGTTACTAGCAGAATCTCCAACTAAAATAACATCGGTTCCAGCACTATCAACAATTTTTGCCATAGTATAATCGTAAGCAGTTAACATCGAAATTTTTTCGTTGTTAGCTTTCATATCAACTAATGTTTTAACAGTAATTCGTTTATACTCTTTTTTTGCTACAGACATTTTAATCCTTTTATTTATAATTGTAAAAGTAGTAAATATAGAAGTATTGTTAAATAAAATTTAAAGAATCATTTACTTTGTTCCTTTTTTTTTAATTTGTCATATTAAATCATTAAAAATGAAGATAATACTATTATTATTGACTGCTTTTGTTATTACAACTTCTATGAACTCTCAAGAAGAGAACACGGAAAAAGAATTAATAAAAAAATCTGTTGAAACTTTTTTTGAAGGCTTTCATAATCAAGATAGTTTAAAAATGAAATCTATGACCTATGGTAACATTAAGTTATTATCAATAGGGAAAAGTAAGGATGGATTATATAAGCTAGATAAAAATGATTTTTCAGATTTTTTAAAATCTATTGTCTCAATTCCAGAGCATATAAAATTTAAAGAAAAATTATCTCAATATAACATTCAGT